>CAMHRD010000081.1 GCA_946187365.1 uncultured Bacteroidales bacterium | reverse complement strand
CCCTCATCAAATGTAGTACCCATAACGCTCTCGGTTGCGCCCAGGTAGCTGAAGTCTGTCTTACCCAGACGGAGTCCGTTAAACTTCTCTCTTTCAGCCTCCCAACCTATCATTGCAGATACGTGGTGAATGTCAAATATCTTGTCAAAGTTCAAAGTGGTTGAACTTACAACCTTGTTGATGTTACGGTGCTTATCTGAAGCATAACCGGTTCCGTAAGCATAGAAGTTAGGGTGACCGTAGAGCCAACCGAACTTATCGTGTACATAGAGCCAGTCACTTGAGAGTGTACTCTTCAACTTCAAGAAGTCTGTGAATGCGATCTCTGCCCATCCTTTGAGAATGGTTCTGTTCTGCTTAGCATCATTAATCTGATGTTTGAACTGAGCCACAGGGTTGATTGTGTTAAATCTTGTAGAGAATGTACCCTCATAAAGTTCTCCTGTAGCTTTGTAAGCGTATGGCCATCTGTCAATAAAAACGGCCTTCCACATAAACATAGGGTTATCCTTGGAAGACCATCCGTCCTGGTGACCGTCCTGGTACTGCCAGGAGTACTGCATTATACCTCCCAACTTGAACCAGTCATTGAGTTTAACCTCACCGTTGACCGTTGCAGTGAAACGCTGCAGGTAATCAATCTTTACAACACCGCGCTGGTCTGTGTAAGCAACAGATGCGTAGATCTTACCCTTATCATTACCGCCGGAGATACTGTACTCGTAGTTCTGGCTTATACCCTTCTGGAAAATTGCCTTCTCCCAGTCCTTGTAGATATAAGTATCACGATCAAATGCAGGATAGTACTTGTCTATTCTGTTCTGAACGTAAGCATCAACGCTTCCGTAGCTCTTCCATACTGAAGGGTTAGCCTCAGCATAGTTTCTGAATGACATTCTCTGCAGAGCCTCGTTCTGTGCATCTGATACCATCTCCATGTGTTTTCCGTATGAGAAGTAAGATACACCAACGCTAGCCTTGAAAGTAGAAACAAGGTCACCCTCTTTACCCTTCTTGGTTGTAATCAAAACGACACCGTTAGAAGCTCTGGATCCGTAAAGAGAAGCAGCTGCTGCGTCCTTAAGGATTGTGATAGACTCAATGTCGCCAGGGTTGAGGTAGTTCATTGCACTTGTTGAGATGTTACCGGTACTCCAGTCACCGCTGGTAGCAGGCACACCGTCTATAACGTAGAGAGGCTTGTTACTTGCGTTGAATGAACCGCGGACGCTGATTTCAACCTCGGATCCAGGCTGTCCTGAATAAGACATTGCCTGAACACCGGCAGCCTTACCTGCCAATGCCTGCTCAAAGCTGACAACCGGAACGTCCTTAATAGCATCTTGCTTTACAACTGCTGCAGATCCTGAATAGGAACCTTTCTTTGCCGTACCGTATGCTACGACGATTGTCTCATCCAGCAGGTTGGCATCGGCAGAGAGTTGGCAGTTAACCACGCTTCTTCCGTTTACTGCTACCTCCGTAGTGGTATATCCTATAGAGGAGAACACCAAAACGGCGTTAGAAGGAACATTAGGTAGTGTGTACTTACCGTTGCTGTCAGTAAAAGTACCCACCTTGGTACCCTTAACCTGAATGTTTGCACCAGGAACAGGATTACCATCATCTTTGTCAGTTACCGTACCGGTAACCTTGTTTTGTGCCAGCACCATTGTTGAGAACAAGCATGCCAACGCAAATAAAATGACCTTTTTCATTGATTAATTTTTAGTTAGTACTTAGGTTTATTGTGTTATAGTTTTTTCTCTTAAAAACCGGCCGTTGCTTTCACTTCATTATCAACCCCTTACAACCAGCCTTAACAAAGATACAAAATTTCTTAATAATCCTGTAACAAAAACTTTCATTTTTTTTTGATTTTTTTTGATAATCCAACGCAACATTTTCAACCCTTCCTGCATCAAGACTTTCCCTTTCCCGATAGATTTTTCTTCCCCCTCCCGATAGATAATATGCTTTGCGGTTTCCCTCTATTTGTTTACTTTTGAAGTATGCTGTTAGAAGACTTTAAAGATTACCTTAGGATAAAGCGCAGATACTCAGAGCGTACCGTTGCCCTATACACCAACGCCGCCACTGATTACCTGCAATTTGTCTACCCGGAAAAACTAACACAACCAACACAACCAGTAACAGACCAAGACCTAATAGACGCACTTAACTACCAGTTGATTAGAGGTTACGTTGCCCACTGCTTAGACAATAACCTCAACCCGAGAACCGTCAACTTAAAACTCAGCGCTCTTTCCACCTTCTGCTCATATCTTGTTAAACAACAGCATCTTACAACCAATCCGGTTAAAGATATTCTCCGCCCTAAGGAGAAAAAGAGACTCCCTTCTTTCTTTACGGAAGATTCCCTAAAAGCGTATCTGGATTCTCCTGTAATAACAGACAACAGTATCCCAAATACATACAAAGCCATCCGTAACCGCCTGATTATAACCCTTCTCTTTGATACGGGATTAAGACGTGCGGAGGCTGCCTCCCTAACTCTCAGCAACATAGACCTATCCCGCAAAACCATAACAATCATTGGAAAGGGCAACAAGCAACGCTCTGTTCCGCTGATTGATTCCCTTTGTGAAAAGATAGGGGACTACCTTGCCCTCCGAACTCAGTTCCTTGCAGAACTGAACAGCCATATCTGCCAAGGCAAAAAATCTTCATCCCAGCAGACTATGACGTCCAATAAAACAGATCAACAGCCAAATGCTTTCTTCTTAACAGACAGCGGCAAGCCTATCTATTTGGAGTTTATTAACCGGGTGGTAAAGAGCGAGTTGGAGGGAGCGCATCTGGCAGGCAAAAAGACGCCGCACACACTGCGTCACTCCTTTGCCACCGCCCTTCTGAATGACGGAGCGGACCTCAACAGCATAAAAGAGGTACTGGGCCATTCATCACTGGCTGCCACAGAAGTCTATACCCACAACTCTTTTGAAAAACTAAAAGAGATCTACAAGACCGCCCATCCCCGCGCCAAAAAAAAATAGCCTCTTTGTCAAAGCCTCCCAAAATAGGGGCCCACAAGCGTAGCGCAGTGGGAGGGACGAGCAAAGCGAGGGTTTTAAGGAAGAGAATATCTCCAAGCCCTTAGTATTGTAAGTCTTTTATTAGCTGCAGATTACACGGATGGAGAGGGCCTGCTTGGTTGCGTGGAATGAATCTATTCCAATTGCAACCTGCTGGAACTTAGCACCCCAGGCGTAATCGTCTGTTCCGTTGGACGTGTTGAAAGATGAGGACCAGTAGCAAGCCCAGTCTCCAACGTTAAGAGGTCCGTAGATATCTTTTAGTCCACAGGCCGGGAAGAAGAGAACATTGTGGTTCTTGTTGCTCTCAACTCTTGCGCCCTTTATTCCGTTCACTGTAACCCAGGTAATCTTACTGTTATCCATCAACTTCTTCCAGTCATCTTTTGAAGGCAGACGCCAAAGGCCGCTTAGACCGCTGCTTAAATCTGAGAGGTTGCCGGAAAGATTGGAGGAAAAGTTATAGTAATTGCCAAATTCAGAGGACTTTGAAGCACCCAGATTCATAGTGGCCCATTTAACGCCGGTTCCCATATCCACCATTGAAAACTTTGAGGTGTTAGTATAGTCAGTTCCCTTATTGGATTCAGTCTTATCATTGTCATCATTGAGCAGCTTGTCCAAACTCTTTGAACAAGAGGTGCAACAAAAAGAAACAAATGCAAAAAAGGCAACCGTTAAAAAGAAATACTTTTTCATATCCAAACCCTTTTAATTGGAGCAAAGTTAAACAATTACTTTGTCCTTGTTAACTTAAACGGAGTCTGTTCATCCATCTTTCCGTACAGGAATCGTCCGTCTCTGCTTAGAGTAAGAGTGTCTCTCTCAACCTCCTTTCCGGACCCCGATACCATATAAATCACAGTGTCCTTTGCGGTGTATCTGCCTTTTTGATCGGGTACTACAGAGAGGGCCGCCTTAATGGCCTTGCGCTTAAGCCATCCAATTCCGGCAGCCTTTAACGCCTCCTCATCAATCTTCAGATCTGCCTTGAGGACCATATCCTTCTCATTCTTAAACTCTACGGTTATAGCGGCAACCATTCCTTTCTTTATGGCGAGGGCCAGTCTTTTAGCCATCTCAATATCCTCATCCAGCTTTGCAATCTCCTCTGCTGTAAGCGGCCGGCCCTTCTCCTGCTCCTGCTTTTCAATCTCCTTTTTCCTGGCCTCCGGCAGCTGCTCCTCCATCTCCTTTGTAATTCTCTCCAACTGCCCCTTTAATACATTGGGATTGTAATATACTCTTCCCGATAGATTATCTCCTCCATTGTTCTGAGCTGCAGCACTTACCGCAAAGGCAAGTGAAAAGAGAACAACTGCAAATACCTTAAAGATCTTCATAACACTCTATCTTTTAGAGCTGGGTTGAAGCGGCAGGGGTCCATTTCTTAAAGAAGCGGAGAACCTTCTCTTTGTTATAGCCCTCTCCCTCCTCCAGGTAACCGGACTCTTGGATATGAATCACTCTGCCCTTGCCGTCAAGTACCACAAATACAGGGTATCCGAAACGGCCGGCGTAGTTGAGACGTTTAAGAAGTTTCTTTGCCTTATCTGCTGTGGCTTTGTCTTTTGAACGGGCCTGCTTTGGATTGTAACTTACGTGGATGTAGACAAAGTTCTCATCTATGATTCTCATTATCTCTCTGTCTCTTGAGATGTAATCTGCAAAGCGGAGACACCACTTGCACCAGTTGCCTCCCAATTGGCAAATTACAAACTTGCCCTCTCTCTTTGCCTGTGAAACGGCCTGGTCTATCTGTTTGAGAGGATCTATGTTTTCATCATAAACCTTCTTGAGCGCAGGTTTATGTGTGTTTGGACCGGCCTGAAGATTAGGCTGTTGCGGAGCGGCTTTCATGGTTTTAGGTCCCTGAGGCGGCTGCTGTTGATGTTGCTGAGGATGCTGCGGCGGACGCTGAGGGTTCTGTGCAAACAGTGTTGCGGCTATGCAAAGAGCTGTAAGGGAAAAAAGAATACGTTTCATATTTGGTCTGTTTAACTATCGCGGAGGATAAAGTTTATCATAGCAAAGTTAAAGAATATTGCTTGTTTATGTATATGCAGAAGGAGTGTTTGTTTTGGAATGGGCAGAATTTGTTTGTTAGGCTTGTTTTTTTGTATATTTACATACAGTTAAACCAATTATTTAAGGAGGTTAGTTATGGAAATTAGAATCCAATCAGTTAAGTTTGATGCAGATGAGAAACTTCTTGCATTTGTAAACAAGAAAGTTGAGAAGTTGGCAAAGTTCTTTGACGGATTTATGGAGGCGGATGTTACACTGAGTCTTCTACCGGATCAGTTGAACAAAGAGTGTAAGATTAAACTGCAGGTTCCGGGAGACGATATCCATGTTTCCAGAAATGCAAAGAGTTTTGAGGATGCAGTTGTAGATTGCGTAGATGTCCTTAAGGGCCAGTTGGTTAAAATGAAGGAAAAGAAGTTCGGCAAATAAGAGTTAACCTGTTAAAAGAACAGGTTAACGATATCTTCCGGCTGAGTGTCAGCAAAGTAGGCGTTCAAATTGAGAGCGCCTATTTTTTTTGCTATCTCCTCTTTGGTGTGCGGTGTTCCAACCATCTGTTTTATAAACTCTTCCGTTGGGTTGGTAAAGAAGTAATCTCCGCGAATGTCCAGTTTTGTGATGATGCCTTTATCTACGGTTACGTAGAATTCCATTATTCCGCCTTTAAGTTTCTTGATGGTTCCAAAGGTGTATTTTGGAGAGTGTCCGTAGTTCCATTTGTCTGTGGAGTAGCGCTTTTGGAAGAGGGCGTCTATCTCTTCATTCTGCTTTTTTGTTAGGGTGTACGGGATGACGGTTTGCCGGGTGGT
>CAMHRD010000080.1 GCA_946187365.1 uncultured Bacteroidales bacterium | reverse complement strand
CCTGGCTCATATCACTTCTGAAACTCTGCCTCAAGATGGCGGTTCTGATTCTGCTGCTCTCAATCCTGCAGCAGATTATTAACGAGTTTGGAGTGATGAAGAAACTTACGGTGGCTTTGCGCTGGCCTCTGAAACTCTTTGGCTTGGGAGAGGATACTTCTTTCCTTTGGATTGTTGCAAATACTTTAGGACTGGCATACGGTGCCGCCGTAATGTTCCAGGAGAAGGAAAAGGGAAACATTTCACAGAGAGACATTCAACTTTTGAACACACATATCTCTATCTCTCACAGCAACTTGGAAGATCTGCTGCTCTTTGTATCCGTTGGAGGGGTGTGGTGGATAATCCTGCTTATGCGCTGGGCCTGGTCTCTTATTCTGGTCTGGGAAGAGCGATTGGAATTTTATATTCGCGACAGATTTTATTAAATTTGCCGTCTGGCACATTTTGAAGTGTTATGGAGAGAATCAAATGCCTAATTGCCGGCAGCGGCCCGGCAGGTTATACAGCCGCCATCTATGCCTCCAGAGCTAACCTTTCTCCGGTGATTTACAGCGGATTGGAGCTTGGAGGACAACTCACTACAACTACGGTTGTGGAGAACTTCCCAGGTTTTCCGGAGGGGGTAGACGGCACTTTGCTGGTAGATAACATGAGAAGGCAGGCAGAGAGGTTCGGAACCCAAATCCGCACCGGAAGCGTCACAAAATGTGATCTTTCTGCCCGTCCGTTCAAGGTTGAGATAGACGGAAACCTTACTGTGGAGGCTGAGACGCTGATTATTGCCACCGGTGCCAGCGCCAAATATCTGGGCATTCCGGGAGAGAGCGAGTTCAGAGGCAGCGGGGTATCTGCCTGCGCCACCTGTGACGGCTTTTTCTACAGAAAACAGGATGTGGCAGTGATTGGAGGAGGGGATACGGCCTGTGAGGAGGCTGTTTACCTATCGGGATTATGCAATAAAGTATACATGATAATCCGCAGAGATGTGATGCGCGCCTCAAAAGCTATGCAGCAGAAGGTTGCAGCAAGGGAGAACATTGAGATTCTGTGGAATTCACTTCCAAAAGAGGTGGTGGGAGACCTTAAAGGAGTTAATGGCATAAAGATTGAAGATAAACTGAGCGGAGTTCAGAGGGTGGTTCCTGTGCAGGGAGTATTTCTGGCAATTGGTCACCATCCAAACTCTGAGGTCTTTGCTCCTTGGATAAATACAAATTCCGAGGGGTACATTCTTACAGAACCTGACTCTCCAAAGACGAACGTTGCAGGTGTTTTTGCTGCCGGTGACGTTATGGATTTACATTATAAACAAGCAATTACGGCTGCTGCTTCCGGATGTAGGGCAGCAATGGAGGCGGAGCGTTTCCTGGCCGATAACTAAGGATGAAATGAAGAAAGTAAAAGTATTTGCACTAACGGTTTTGGCTCTTGTTTCACTTGCAGGATGTAAGAGTTACTACGAGTCTCTCTTTAGAACAAATGATATCTATGAGAGGTTCAAAGGTGCCAAAGATTACTATAACAGAGGCAAGTACCACAAGTCTGCAGCGTTATTTGAGAGTATGATTCTGCTGTCTCAGGGAACGGAGTTGGAGGACAGCGTTCAGTACTTCAACGCAATGAGTAACTACCGTTACGGAGATTACATTACAGCGGAGCAGAACTTTGCAAAATTCCTTGAGGTGTTCCCTCGCAGCAGCTTTGCAGAAGAGGCCAAATTCTTGAGAATTAAATGTTTGTACGAGGGTACATACAGATGGGAGCTGGATCAGGTTCCTACCCAAAAGGCTATGGCAACCATTGCGGAGTTTATGTATGACAATCCTCAGAGCCAGTACTACAACATCTGTAAGGCCATGATGGAGGAGTTCTCAGAAAGGCTTGACCGTAAGGCTTATGAGAGTGCAAAGATGTACTACACAATGGATGATTACAAGGCCGCTCACTACGCTCTTAAGGGTGTTTTGAGAGACAATGCAGATAACCGTTACAGAGAACAGATTCTTTATTATACCGCAATGTCTTCTTACAAGTACGCTCTTAACAGCGTAAAAGAGAAGCAGAAAGAGAGGTATATGACCTTTATTGACGATTACTACAACTTCATTGGCGAGTTCCCAACCGTAAGCGAGAGACGTCAGTTGGACAATATGTTTATTAGGGCTCAGAAGTCTGTTGGACTGAAGGCCGGATTGGATTCCGCTCAGGTTGCTGCAGCTGCAGAACTGGCTAAGAGTGAGGGAGTTACTCCGCGTACATCTCAGAAGATTAAGCAAGACCGCCGCAACACACGTCGTGCTATTAAGGAGGCAAAGAAGGCCGTTCAGGAGGCAGAGAGCCGTAACGAGGTGGCACGCAGACTTGAGGAGGAGAAGAACTTGAACCAGAGAAGGGCTGAACGCAAGAGGGAGAGAGATGAGAGAAAAGAGGCCTTGAGAATCTACAAAGAGGCTAAGGCTAAGCAGGATGCGGAGAAGAAGGCTAAAGAGGAAGCAGAAAAAACTACAAAGGATAAGAAATCCAAGAAGGACAAGAAGAAAAAATCTAAAGATTAATCAATTATATGGAAGAGAAGAAAGTTGTAAAAGTTCCGGACAACACAATTACCAGAGATGTCATCAAACTCTCTGAGCCTACCGGAAACATTTATGAATCAGTGGTTATCATTGCAAAGAGAGCAAATCAGATAGCTGCAGAGCTTAAGAAAGAACTCTCAGAGAAGTTGGAGGAGTTCTCTCAGAGCAACGTAGTAGACACTTTGGAAGAGACGTACGAGAACAGGGAGCAGATTGAAATTTCCCGTCACTACGAGAAACTTCCAAAACCAACATTAACAGCAATTAAGGAGTTCCAGGACGGGGAGATTTACTGGCGCAAGATTGACTCTTAGTGCTTAGTAAACTGTCCATAAAGAATTACGCTCTCATTGAGAGTTTGGAACTTGAGTTCCCGGATCACTTGGTGATCATAACTGGGGAGACAGGTGCCGGCAAGTCTATTTTGCTAGGCGCCGTTTCTCTTTTAATGGGGGGTAAAGCTGAGGCCTCCCAACTCAAGGATCCTTCTAAGAACTGTGTGGTGGAGGCAATCTTCCGAACCGCTGAGGGTGAGAAGATTTTAAGGAGGGTGATTGCGCCCTCTATGCGTTCCCGTTTTTTTATAGATGACGAGCCGGTTAGTTCTTCAGAGATGGAGGAGAAGGCATCGTCACTGCTTGATATTCACGCCCAGCACAACCATCTTCTGCTCTACAACAAAGATTTTCAGATGGGCGTTCTGGACGGCTACTCATCTAACGGAACTCTGCTCTCATCTTACAAAGAAGAGTATGAGAAGGTGAAGGAATTGAAGAGTGAACTATCGGGAATAGAAAATAAGATAGAGCGGGCAAAAGAGGAGGGTGCCTTAAGAGAGAAAGAACTGAGGCTGCTGCGGAGTGCATCTTTGCAAGAGGGTCAGACGGAGGCACTTGAGAAGGAGCAGATGCAGTTGGAGAATGCCCAGCAGATAATTGAAAGTTGCAGCGGAGCCACCAATCTGCTTGAAGGCGGAGAGGGGTCTGTTACTCAAAATATCAAAGATGCAATACGCCTTATTGAAAAGTCTTCTAACTTTGCGCCCGAACTTGAAGAGCTGGCAAAGAGGCTGGAGAGTTGCAGGATTGAGTGCAAGGATGTTGCTTCAGATATAGAGAGAGTTTTGTCTTCCATATCGTTATCTCCGGAGAGGCTTGTGCAGGTGGAGGAGAAACTGAGTGCAATTTACTCGCTGCTTAAAAGATTCAATCTCACTACGGAGAGCGAACTTATTGCGTTCAGGGATAAGATGGAAGAGGAGAGTGAATCTACAGAGAGGCTGGAGCAGTTGAAAGAGAGTTTAGAGGCTGAAATTAAAGAACATACAAAGGAGAGAAATGCTCTTGCGGCAAAACTTTCCAAGAGGAGAAAAGAGGGGGCGGTGAAACTTGAGATGCTGCTTACAAAGGAGATAAGATCTCTGGAGATGCCGGTTGCTCTCTTTAAGGCAGAGGTTGAGAGTGCAGAGGATTACACAGCAAGCGGTGCAGACAGAGTGAGGTTTCTTTTCTCTGCAAACGGAGATGAGAAACAGGTTGAACTCCAGAAGGTTGCAAGCGGCGGAGAACTCTCCAGAATTATGCTCTGCATAAAGAAGGTGATGGCCGGTTACAGAGGTATGCCAACGCTCTTCTTTGATGAGATAGATGTGGGAGTGTCCGGCAGCATAGCAGACAAAGTGGGGCAGCTTTTGGATGCAATGGGGGAGAAGATGCAGATTCTTGCAATTACGCATCTGCCTCAGGTGGCGTCAAAAGGAAAGGCTCACTTGCTGGTTACCAAGGAGTTGGAGAAGGGAGGAGCGCGCTCTGCATTTACCTTCATTAAGGGTAAGGAGAGAGTGATGGAGATTGCCCGTTTGCTGAGCGGCGAGAAGACCACTCCGCAGGCGGTAGCAAATGCAAAGGTGCTGTTGCAAGGAGCAAAGCGATAACTGAAGCAGCAAGCAACAGACAGGTTACAGAAAAAAATAATAAATAACAGATATTATGAGATTAATTATTCAAAAATCCTATGCAGACATGTCCAAATGGGCTGCATCGCTGATTCTTAAGAGAATAAACGAGTTTAATCCAACTCCGGAGCGTCCGTTCGTTCTGGGTCTTCCTACAGGTTCCACTCCTATAGGAACTTACAAAGAGTTGGTTCGTTTCTACAATGAGGGCAAGATCTCCTTTAAAAATGTTGTAACCTTCAATATGGATGAGTATGTTGGAATTCCAGAGAACCATCCGGAGAGTTACCACACCTTTATGAGAGAGAACTTCTTCAGCCACATAGACATACCTCAGGAGAACATTAACATTCTCAACGGTAACGCTACAGATCTCATTAAGGGGTGCGAAAACTATGAGGCAAAGATTAAGTCATACGGCGGAATCAAACTCTTTATGGGCGGCATTGGACCGGACGGTCACATTGCATTCAACGAGCCGGGTTCTTCACTCACTTCCAGAACAAGACTTAAATATCTGACTACGGATACTATCATTGCCAATTCAAGATTCTTTAACAATGACATCAACCTGGTTCCTAAGACCGCTCTGACAGTGGGAGTTGGAACAATTATGGATGCTGAGGAGGTAATGATTCTGGTTAACGGTCACAACAAGGCAAGGGCTCTCCGTCACGCTATTGAGGAGGGTATAAGCCAGATGTGGACGGTTAGCGTTCTGCAGATGCACAAGAAGGGCATCATAGTTTGCGATGACGCTGCAACCGTTGAGCTGAAGGTAGGAACCGTTAACTACTTCAAGGACATAGAGAAACGTGAACTCCTCAGCGAGGAGTAAAGTAAGTGCTTAAGGTGTCCATAAAATCCGGACACCTCAAGCATTTTGCAGGGTTTTCTTTGCTTGAGTTAGCCTGAATTGCTTGAGCTAGCCTGAATTCGCTACTCGGAAGTTACCGTGTAGTTGGGGTTGAAGAGGACCTTGAAGGCGGCACGGTTAACGTAGGCACCTTGAGGCGTCTTAACAAAATCAAACTTCTGCTGCAGCATATCCTGCTGAAGCAGATGACTTTGTACGTAGTCTATAGCCTTGTAGTTGTAAGGATCCTTCATGCATTCGTACAATCCGTTAGCAAGGGCTCTTCCAAAGAAGTAGAAGATGTCATAACCGCTGAAGGAGTTGGCAGACGGTTCATCCTTGTAGAGAGCACGGTAACGGCGAATGAAATTTCTCACCTCAGGCTTCTGAAGGTCTATGTTGTAAGGCATGCAGAGCGTGAGGTTGTACTTGAAGAGAAGGTTCATATCTATGGTCTCAAAGCCCTTCCATCTTGGAGTTCCAAACAGGGTGACTTTATCTCCGTCAACCATCTGGATATCAAGGTTTCTGACAATCTCAATGGCGGTTGCCTCCACGGTTGTG
>CAMHRD010000079.1 GCA_946187365.1 uncultured Bacteroidales bacterium | reverse complement strand
CTATAACTTGTGACAAAGATATTGTTCTTGGTGTTGTCCAAAAAATTCCTAATATGAGTACTATGGCGGCTGTAACAGCCTCCCCAATCAGCTTAATCATTAATGCAGACCAATATGCCGGAACTTGCAGTTGGAATGCCAGCGATTCTTATGGCGGTTGGAAAGTTTTGTCTATAGCTATGACGCCTGCAAGACACCCTTCCGGCTCCGGCTACGGCGGATTTGGAAACACCTTAAGACACGAATACGGCGGCCATGGAATAGGTATTTTGGGAGATGAGTATCGCTATCCTTCAATGGCAGAGTATAATAAACCATATCCTCAAGCTAACGAGGAAAGATTCCGCATGTGGCAGAACTTTGGTGCATACTACAATATTTATCTGCCTTCTTGGGATGCAACCAATTTAGTTTGGACATCTCCGGACATGACTAAAACACCTGAATTAGAGAAACAAAACTGGAATTCATTTGCAACTCAAGACAAATATACAGATGCAAAAATATCCTGCTATTCAGGAGCCATGATGTATGTTTCCGGTATCTATCGTTCAGAGTATCGTAGTTGTATGGTTGATAACATTATGCACTACAACACCGTAAGCAGATGGAAGATTTACTGCAGAATTAAGTTAACTGCAGGAGAGACTCCAACATTGGAAGAATTTATGGCAAACGATACCGATGTTATAAATACTTACGGTAATGGTACTGCAACCAAGGCTTCACAACCTACAAGAATGTGTGAAGGTCCAATCCTGATGGATGACTTCCACAGCAAGCCTTACCGACTGAAATAAAAAAAAGAGGATATACAAAAAAAGGGTGGTCATTGACCACCCTTTTTTTCTTTCTAGGAACGTCCTAGATTATACCCTGCTCAAGCATTGCAGTAGCAACCTTCATAAAGCCGGCAATATTAGCACCCTTAACATAGTCTACATGACCGTCTGCCTGAGTACCATATTTAACGCACTGCTCGTGGATGCTCTTCATAATGAAGTGAAGTTTGTCATCAACCTCTTTTGCATCCCAGCTGATATGCTCAGCATTCTGAGTCATCTCAAGACCAGAAGTTGCAACACCACCAGCGTTAACAGCCTTACCAGGAGCAAAGAGAACACCGTTGTTCTGGAAGAAGTGGATAGCGCCAGGCTGGCAACCCATGTTGGATACCTCGCAGCAGCACCAGCAGCCGTTAGCCTTCAATTCCTTAGCATCATCCTCAGAAAGCTCGTTCTGGAATGCGCAAGGGAGAGCTATATCGCACTTAACGCTCCAAGCCTTCTTACCTGCGGTAAAGAGAGCCTTTCCAGGGAACTTAGTTGCCATATCCTCAACCTTGTTGCGGTTAGAAGCACGCATATCAAGCATGTAGTTGATCATCTCGTCTGTAATACCGTCTGGAATCTCGCAAACTCCGTCTGGGCCGGAGATAGCAACAACCTTTGCACCAAGCTCTTTAGCCTTGGTAGCAGCACCCCAAGCAACGTTACCGAAGCCGGAGAGAGCAACCTTCTTACCTACGAGGTCTTTACCAGCCTTCTCAAGAAGGTGCTGAGTAAAGTAGAGGGCACCAAAACCGGTAGCCTCAGGACGGAGAATAGAACCTCCCCAAGTTGCACCCTTACCTGTAAGAACGCCTGTATTGTACTCTCTTGCAAGCTTTTTGTACATACCATAGAGGAAACCAATCTCACGGCCGCCAACTCCTACGTCACCTGCAGGAATATCCTGGTCCGGACCAATGCAGTTCCAAAGCTCAGTCATGAATGCCTGGCAGAAACGCATAATTTCATCGTTTGATTTTCCAACAGGGTCAAAGTCTGAACCACCCTTTGCACCACCCATAGGAAGAGTAGTAAGAGCGTTTTTGAAAGTCTGCTCAAATCCCAGGAACTTAAGCATTGAAGGAACCACTGCCTTATGGAAACGGAGACCTCCCTTGTAGGGGCCTATGGCGCTGTTGAACTGGATACGATAACCGAGGTTGGTCTGAACCTCACCCTTATCGTCTACCCAGGTAACACGGAATGTGAAGATACGATCAGGCTCAACCATTCTCTCAACGATTTTTGCCTTCTCAAACTCAGGATGCTGGTTATAAACCTCCTCGATAGACTCGAGAACTTCCTGAACTGCCTGTAGGTACTCTTTCTCACCAGGATGCTTTGCCTCCAGGTTAGCCATTATTTCAGCTGTTTTCATAAAATTATGATTTTAAAAAATTTTGTATTTGTTTGTTGTGTGTAAAAGTTTCTATTCTACCGTCCAGGTTGCGCCGCTGTGGAGGAGTTCGTCCATTGAGTGGATCTTTGCCTTCTCCTTAACCTCGGCAACCTGTTTGTGAAGACTCTCGTCGTATGTCTTGTCTGCAACGTCTCTTATAACTCCCAGAGCTACAGGGAAGTCCGGACCCTTCATATCCACCAGCATACTGTGGATACCAAAGTTGTCAGACTTAGAGTCATGTACAAGGATATCTTTCTCTGTGAATCCGTTCTCTCCAATCTTAACAACCTTAAGAGAGAGGCCGTCCAGAACAATACCCTTGTCTTTATTCTTACCGAATATCATAGGCTCTCCGTCTCTAAGAATTATGGTACGGTCTGCTCTTACCTCACGGTCGGATATATCTGCGTGAGTTCCGTTGTTGTAGATCATGCAGTTAACCAGCATCTCCATAACGGAAGTTCCCTTATGCAGAGCGGCTCTAACCATAATCTCCTGGTTCAAAGCCAGTTCGGAATCCAAACTTCGTGCAAAGAAAGTTCCTCTTGCACCCAGAACCAATTCGCCCGGAGTAAACGGATACTCAACCGTTCCGTAAGGAGAGGTCTTGGTTACCATACCAAACTTTGAAGTAGGAGAGTACTGACCCTTTGTAAGACCGTATATTCTGTTGTTAAACAGTATGATATTGACATCTATATTTCTGCGGATCTCATGGATGAAGTGGTTACCTCCAATAGCCAGAGCGTCACCGTCACCGGTCATCTGCCATACTGAGAGGTTTGGATTTGCAACCTTCATTCCGGTAGCAAGCGCACCTGCCCTACCGTGAATTCCGTGGAATCCGTAAGTGTTCATATAGTAAGGGAAGCGGCTGGAACAACCAATACCAGAGACAAATACAAACTGCTCTTTACTCATTCCCGTCTTCTCGCAAATCTCCGGCATAGCTCTTAAAACGGCTGCAAGAATAGCGTGGTCTCCACAACCCGGACACCATTTAACTATCTGATCGCTCTTGAAATCTTGTTGTGTATATTTCATAGTTGTTCCTCCCTATTTAAGATTCTTAACGGCCTCAACAATCTCATGAACCATAAACGGCTGGCCCTGTACCTTATTGAACTGCTCATACTTAAATTCAGGCAGCTTTGCTCTCAGATAATCTGCAAACTGTCCGCTGTTAAGCTCGCATACAAGTATCTTCTTATAGTTCTTGAATATCTCTGCGGTGTTCTTTGGAAGCGGGTTGATGTAATCAAACTGAGCAAAGCCCACTTTCATACCCTCATCAAGCAACTGGTTTACAGCCGTATAGAGGTGTCCGTATGTTCCGCCCCAACCAACCAGGAGAACGTCACCCTTCTCTTTTCCAATAACTTCCAGTGGCGGAATAACCTCGCTGAGTTTGCGCAGTTTCTCCGCACGGTTCTTAACCATCATCTCATGTACTTCAGGATCAGAACTTACCGCTCCGCCCGGAGTCTTCTCCAAACCACCTACTCTGTGCTCCAGACCAGGAGTTCCAGGAATAGCCCAACGTCTTACAAAGGTCTCAGGATCTCTTTCAAACGGTTTGAATTTTCCGTTGCACTCTGTAATGATCGGAGGGGTGATAGATGGATAATCACTCATTGAAGGAATCTTCCAAGGCTCGCTACCGTTACCCAGGTAACCCTCTGAGAGGAAGATAACTGGCATCATGTGCTCCATAGCATACTTGGCAGCATAGAAGGCTGCGCGGAAGCAGTCACTTGGAGTACGGGCTGCCATAACCATCACAGGGCACTCACCGTTACGTCCGTAAAGAGCCTGTGCAAGGTCTGTCTGCTCTGTCTTTGTAGGAATACCGGTAGATGGGCCACTGCGCTGAACATCAACAATTACCAGAGGAAGCTCAGCAATGAATGCAAGACCCAGCGCCTCACTCTTAAGAGAAAGACCCGGACCGGAAGTTGTGGTAACGGCCATATTTCCTGCGTATGCTGCACCTATGGAAGTACATATTCCGGAAATCTCATCCTCACACTGCATTGTCTTAACGTTCAGGTTCTTATGAATAGCCAGCTCCTCCAGAATTGCAGTAGCCGGAGTTATAGGATAAGAACCCACAAACATTGGTCTGCCTGATTTTTCAGAAGCTGCAATAAGACCCCAAGCGGTTGCCTGGTTTCCGTTTATACTTCTATAAACACCCTTCTCAACTTTTGCAGGTGCAACTGTGTAAGTATTACCTATTGCGTGAGTATTGTGAGCGTAGTTATAACCGTCATTTAAAACCTTGATATTAGGCTCAATAAGATTAGGCTTCTTTGCAAATTTTTTCTTCAGATACTCCTCTGTGAAGTGAAGCGGACGGCCGAACATGAAGTAGCACATACCAAGTGTGAAGATGTTTTTACATCTCACGATGGATTTCATATCCATACCGCTATCCTTCAAACTCTCTTTGGTTAAGGAAGTTATAGGAGCCCAAATAACATTGTAATCTTTAAGATTCAGTTCCTCGATAGGATCAAGTGTCTTAAAGCCAGCCTTTTCCAAGCCCTGCTCGTCAAAACTGTCCTGATCCAGAATGATGCTTCCGCCCGGCTTTGCAAACTTTGCATTTGCCATAAGTGCGGCAGGATTCATAGATACGAGCACGTCTGCAAGATCTCCAGGCGTCTTTACATCTTTCTGACCTATATGCACTTGGAAGCCCGATACTCCGGATACAGTACCTTGAGGCGCTCTAATTTCTGCAGGATAATCCGGGAATGTAGAGATCTCGTTTCCGTACAACGCAGAGGCGTCTGCAAACAGAGTTCCCGTAAGTTGCATTCCATCACCGGAATCACCGGTGAAACGGATTACCACATCTTGAACGTCAACCACTTTTCTTTCCATATAAATGTATATGCTGTTACTCTTATAATTATTACTTAATTATCTTCAAATATAACACATATTTTAACCCTGAGCAATTATTTTGCTTCTTATTTTTAACAAAATGAGCAAATGGAAATAAAAAGGCGCTTTAGCGCCCGGCCGAACAGGCCGCAGTGCCCCTAGAGGGGCAGCATACAGTGTCTGCGGGGTGAAGCAAAACAAAAAAATACCTTCAGGAAACCGAAGGTATTTTTTTAGTTTCAATAAAAATTGAAAATTTTATTGGAACTGGGTAGGCTGCACTTTGCTAGCAGGGATTCCGAGCTCTGCCTTAACCAGAGGCAACATGTTAACAGAAGTGTTCTCATCTGTGTAGATGATAGCACCGGTTGCAAGGTCAAATACGTATGTCAGACCCTGAGCCTTGGCAACTTTGTCAATAGCCTCCTGAGCCTTCTTCATTACCGGAGTAAGAAGTGCCTCCTGGCGTGAGTTGAAATCCTGCTGAGCTGTCTGGTTGTACTGCTCAATACGCTGCTGGAGAGAAGTAAGCTCCTCCTCCTTTACCTTAATGGTAGCCTCAGTCCAGGTAGCTCTTTTATCTTGATACTCTTTAAGTTTTGCCTCAAAGTCCTTCTGCATTGCCTGCTGAACCTCAGTAAGTTCCTTTCCAAACTTCTGGAGTTTGACAATAGCGGAATCTCTCTCAGGCATAAGAGCAACAATCTCCTGTGAGTTGATGTGACCGAACTTCTGAGCGCCGGCCTTTGATGGAACAACTACGGCAGCACCAAAAAGAAGTGCTACCACCATCAATTTTAAAGTCTTCTTCATAATTTATCTCTAGATTTAATATTGTTTCTTTTCTATCTGTT
>CAMHRD010000078.1 GCA_946187365.1 uncultured Bacteroidales bacterium | reverse complement strand
GGAGAGAGACCTCGTTTATGATATGTCCTCCTTCTTAATCCACCAGTCTGCAATAGTTGGAAGTATTCTGGTATCAGGCTTTTACGCAGACCAGAGGGAGAAGATTCTGAACACCAACATAGGTTATCTGCGCAACTATTCAATTGAGCCAAAGAGTTCAATTACCGGTTATGCTTACGCAAAGTATTCACCTAATGCTAAAAACGTACTGGTAAACCTCTTCATTAACGGAAAGGTTTACCAGTTTCCTATGGATGTATCTCACCTTGAGGCTATTGAGTAGCCTGAGGGTTATTCCATTATCTTGTTTATAGAACTCATCAGATCTGGAATTGCCAGATGCTGAGGGCATTTGGAAAGACATTCTCCGCAAGCTACGCACTGAGAAGGAGCGCCGCCTGCTGAGAATTTCTCTCTGAAGGCCTTGGTGAATTCCGCCTTTCTCTTCTTGTAATCCTCTTCTCTCTGATCATCCTTGCTTGGAATGTTGCTCTCCATAACCATCTTATTATAAGTAGCAAAGACAGACGGAATCTCAACCTCAAACGGGCAAGGCATACAGTAACGGCAAGCGGTGCAGTTGATTCTGTTAAACTTCTGATACTCTATGATTGCCTTCTGAAGAGTAGCCTGCTCATCTGCTGAAAGAGGCTTAAAGTTGGTGAAAGTCTTAACGTTATCCTCCAGGTGCTCCATATAGGTCATACCGCTCAGAGATACAAGAACTCCCGGCAGAGTGCCCAAGTATCTGAAGGCCCAGGATGCTATGGAGTTGTTTGGATTTTTCTCCAGCAACATATTGTTTGCTGCCTTTGAGAGAGTTGCCAGTCTTCCTCCCAGCAGAGGCTCCATAACAATACATGGTATCTTATGTTCTACCAGTGAGTTATAAAGGTACTCTCCGTCTATTGCCCAGTCAATGTAGTTGAGCTGAATCTGAACAAAGTCCCAATCATGCTTATCTATGAAGTAGTCCCAACCCTGTCTGTCTCCGTGGAATGAGAAACCAAGGTTCTTTATGCGGCCTTTTTTCTTCTGCTCCAACAGATAGTTGTAACCGCCAAACTCCTCATAAACTCTGTCATAGTCACTCACCTTCCCGAGCGTGTGAAGCAGGTAGTAATCAAAGTAATCCACGCCACAGCGCTGAAGCTGCTCCTCAAAGATTCTTGGAATATCCTCTTTCTGTTTTACATAGTAACCAGGCATTTTGTCTGCCAAATAGTAACTGTTTCTTGGATATTTTTTCAGAGCGTTTCCAATTACTCCCTCGCTCTTTCCGCCGTGATAAACGTATGCGGTATCATAGTAGTTGATACCGTGAGCGTAGGCGTAATCTACCAGTTTCTGAGCCTGTTCTACATCTATAGGAGCGTTTCTGCCCTTACCGTTAACTGGGAATCTCATACAGCCGAATCCAATCATAGAGATCATATCTCCGTTCTTGCTGTTACGGCGTTTGTCTACCGGAGTAATCTCTCCGTTAAGTGCTTTTGCCTGGAGGTTGTTCATAAATGGATTGCTTTTGAAACTCATAGCGGAAACTGTTGCTACAGCTCCCAGCCCCAATAGTTTAAGCGCTTTGCGGCGGCTGATGTTTTTATCTTCCATAATCTATTACATTTGAACAGGTTGCGGTCTCTCTCCCTGTCCCATTCTAGGACCTCTTCCAAAACCTCTTGATAATCCTTTCTTGAATTCACTCTCATCATAAATCTGATACTGCTCCTCAGTGAGAATCTTCTTAAGTTTCTTCTCTCTCTTCTCCTGTATCTCTTTGATTCTCTCCGGGAAACTCTTCATCTGGCCGTTCATAGGAGGTCTGCCGCCACCGCTGTAGCCGCCCATAGGTGCTCTTCCACCGCCGCCGCTAACGCCGCCGGGTCTTCCGCCGCCCATAGGAGGTCTTCCGCCTCCCATAGGAGGTCTGCCTCCGCCACTTCTATTTGGGAACAGATCGTAAATGGAGTTTGCCTCCTCAAGGAAAATCTTGTAGACTTTCTTGTACTGTTTCTCATCCAGCTGAACCAAAGCGTTCAGGGTGTCTGCATTTGCCCTTGCTCTGTCCTTAGGTTTAACCCTTTGAGGCTGAGGTCTTTCACCCTTCATCTCCTGAGGGTTCTGCTCCTGTGCATTTGCTGCTGCAAAGGAAAACAGCAGTGCTGCAGCAATCAAAATCAACTTTTTCATACAACTTATTTTTAACGTTTCGTAAGTCCCAACTCAGCTCCCTTCTGCTTCATAAGTTCAAAGGCCTGCTCATAGTTGTTCTCAATCTTCCCGTCCAAAATGGCGTTCTTCACATACTCCTTAATCTCCCCAATCTCTCTGGATGGCTCAATACCAAAGTATTCCATAACCATCTCACCGGTAACAGGATTCTTAAAGTTGCGTATTGCATCCTTTGCCTCCACCTCCACCAGTTTCTCTCTTACCAGCAGGAAGTTCTGCTTGTGGCGGCGTACTTTGGCCTCGTTCTTTGAGGTTATATCCGCCTCGCAGAGCGTCATCAAATCATCAATATCATCTCCCGCGTCAAAGAGCAAACGCCTTACTGCAGAGTCTGTTACGGTGTCCTCCACAAGAGCGATAGGCCTCAGATGCAATGCCACAAGTTTCTGAACATACTTCATCTTCTCGTTCAGCGGCATTTTCATCTTCTTAAAGATTCCGGGCACCATCTTGGCACCTACAATCTCGTGTCCGTGGAAGGTCCAACCCGTTCCCGGCTCATATTTTTTTGTAAGCGGTTTGCCAATATCGTGAAGCAGTGCGGCCCATCTAAGCCACAGATTATCTGTCTTTTGAGATATATTGTCTACAACCTGCAAGGTGTGTGCAAAGTTATCCTTGTGCCCCTTACCCTCCAGAGTCTCAACACCTTGCAGCGCACTAATCTGCGGCAGAAACTCATTCATCAGCCCCGTCTCCTGGAGTAGCAAGAGTCCGATTGAAGGTTTTTCTGACATCAGAATTTTATTCATCTCCTCTGCAATCCTCTCTCTGCTAAGAATTTCCAACCTCTTTACGTTTCTCTTTATACTCTCGATAGATTCCGGCACAATGGTGAATTTCAACTGGCTTGCAAACCTAACGGCACGGATCATTCTGAGAGGGTCATCACTGTATGTAACGTCCGGATCAAGCGGTGTTCTCAGCAACCCTTTCTGAAGGTCTGCTACACCGCCGAACGGATCTACCAGGTTGCCGTAATCTTCTCTTTGCAAGGAGAATGCAAGGGCATTAACGGTAAAGTCTCGCCGCTTCTGGTCATCTTCCAGAGTGCCGTCCTCTACAATAGGCTTGCGGGAATTTCTGTTGTATGATTCCCTTCTTGCTCCCACAAACTCAATCTCAACTCCCTTGAATTTGAGCATTGCGGTTCCAAAATTCTTGAATACGGAAACCTTGCTCTTTACCTTCACACCAACGGCCTTGGCCAAATCAATTCCGCTTCCTTCAACAACAACGTCAATATCATTACGCTCTCTCTGAAGGAAACAGTCTCTTACGTAACCGCCAATGACAAAGCATCTTACACCCTGCTCCTCTGCGGTCTCGGATATGATGTGAAAGATCTCGTCATTAAGGAACGGATTATCCGGAAACTCTTTTTTCTGATTGTAAGAAGGGATATCCTCAATGAAGTCATACTTCTGCTCGTTTTTGTTGAAACGGCAGCAGTAACTCTTCTTTCCGTTGGTTGCAACAATGTAATCTACCTTGAGAATGAGGGCGTAGTTCCAAAGCTGTTCAAAAGTCTTTGAAGTGATTTTAACGGTAGGTCTCTTGCACTCAACAATCATCTTTGGCTTAAGATCCCTGTCATAGCAGACAATGTCACATCTGAGTTTGACCTCTCCAATCTTAATCTCTGTCTCGCTCATCATCTGATGCAGCGGCCAACCCCTCTTTTCATTAAGATAGGTAATCAATTGTTGGCGTACATTCTCCTCCGGCGTCAGCGCCACATATTTCTTCCTCAACGGGTCAAAGACTTCTTCCATATCACAAAGATATCAAATTTTTTATCTAATTTTGAAGAGTAAAACCGGTTGAGTTTTTTATGGCACAAAAGGCAGATAAAGAGGGGAGTCAGAGGAAATTCCAGCAGATAATGGAGGATATCCGGCAACGCAGATTTGCAAAAATCTACGTTCTTGCCGGCGAGGAGCCTTACTATGCAGACGTCATTATTGAGGCCCTCTCATCTTCTGTGCTTTCAGAGAGCCAGAAAGACTTCAACTTCAGCGTGGTATACGGCAATGACACGGACGCGGGGCAGATTGTCTGCCTCTGCAGAAGGTACCCGGTGGAGTCAGATTATCAGCTCATTATTGTGAAGGAGGCGCAGCAACTCTCTTCCTTGCAGCCTTTTGAGTATTATTTGGCTTCTCCTGCTCCCGATACGATTCTGGTTCTCTCCTTTACCGGCAAAGCGCTGGACAAACGTACCGGCTTTTATAAGAAACTGAAAGATAAAGCGGAGGTGCTGGATTCTTTTGCGCTGGACGAGTGGAAGGTGCCGCAGTGGATTACAGACTACGTTGCAGACAAGGGGTACAGGATTGAGCAGGATGCAGCCCAGCTATTGAGCCAGAGCACAGGCTCCTCTTTAAGGAAGATAGTTCTGGAGATAGATAAACTCTTTAAAGGCATAGACGGAAAGGTAATCACTGCAAAGGATGTGGAGGTAAACGTTGGTATATCAAGAGATTACAATCCGTTTGAACTCTGCAAGGCAATAGGGGAGAAGAACCGCCTGCGGTGCTTTGAGATTGCAGAGGTCTTTGCCAACAACTCCAAGAAGTATCCTATTCAGGCCACCCTGGGTGCAATGTTTTTCTACTTCAATCAGCTTCTGGTTATTCAGGCAACCATAATGGGCGGAGAGAGAGATTTCTTCCAGGCCTGCATGAAGGCGGGAGTCTTTGGAACTATGAGAGTTAGGGAGTACCAGACGGCGGCCAGAAACTACCCTCTCTTTAAGACAATGAATATAATCTCCCTTATAAAGGATTGTGATTTAAGGAGTAAGAGCAATTACGGAGGGAGCTCCGATGACGGAGCCCTCCTCAATGAATTGCTATCTAAAATTCTGATTTAATTACTTAACTACAACTCTCTTAACTCTCTTAGCAATAGAGGTGTAGATCTCGTAAGGAATAGTTCCCAGAACTTTTGCCTGGTCTATTGCAGTTGGTTTGTCTCCAAACACGGTAACAATATCTCCAACCTTAACGTCCTTAACTCCGGTAACATCTATCATGCACATATCCATGCAGATGTTTCCAATAGTAGGAACCAGTTTGCCGTTAACGCAGAACTTGGCTGCACCTCTTCCCATGTGGCGGTTAATGCCGTCTGCATAACCCAAAGGAAGGGTTGCAATCTTGGAAGGCTTCTCAATCTTTCCGTGGCGTCCGTAACCAACGGTTCCGTCTGCAGGAGAGAGTTCTTTAATCTGAAGTATTCTGCACTTGAGTGAAGCAACAGGCTTAACAAGAGACTGATCTACAGCGCTTACGCCGTAGATGCCAATACCCAGACGTACCATATCTTTCTGGAACTGAGTAAAACGCTCAATACCTGCGGAGTTGAGAATATGATGGATAGGGTGGTATCCAACAGCCTTGTCAATCTGCGGAGCCATTTTATCATAGAGCGCTACCTGAGAGAGGGTGAACTTATCCCACTTCTTCTCATCAGATGCAGCCAGGTGAGAGTAGATGCTCTGAACGTGAATCTCCTTATGGAACTTTAAGAAATCTAAAAGTTCCGGCAGTTCCTTCTCCATAAAGCCGAGGCGGTGCATACCGGTATCAAGCTTAATATGAACTGGATAACTCTTAACTCCCATCTTTTTAACCACCTGGTCAAACTTCTTGAGTGAGTACATATTTGGAATACCCGGCTCCAACTTGTTCTCTATGATCTCCTTGTAGTAATCTGTTCCGGTAGTAAGAACAATAATAGGGTTC
>CAMHRD010000077.1 GCA_946187365.1 uncultured Bacteroidales bacterium | reverse complement strand
CAGCATCATTGTTATGTGCAGCAAAATCTATCTTTCCCCCCTCGCACATCATAAAGAAACCCTTTCCGTCCGGAGTATAGAGGAAATCTATAGCAGCCTCAACAACCTGCTTTAAAGAGAGATCTGTATCCTTTCTCCCAATGGCATACGGCAGAATCTTATCCTTCTGCTTTTTATCTGCCTGGAAGAGAATCATCTTATCTGTAGAGCCCTTCTTTGCCTTATAGTCATCCACTCCGTAAGCCACTGTGTAACCGAACTTTGCAACCTTGTCATAAATCTTCTGCTCAGGGTTCTCAACTTTCTTTGCGGTTGCTCCGCCAAATCCGCCGCCGCCAAAGAAATCAAAGCCGGACTCCGGAAGTTCCATTGCAATGTTGAAGTAATCAGACCTATTAATGTTGTGAGCATAGAAGCATGCAGGGGTTGCATGGTCTATGGTTACAGTTGTCATAATACCAATCTTGTAACCCAAATCCTTCAGTTTGTATGAAATCTGATATACCGGTATAGAGTCCGGATAAACGCCCACAGTATTGTTGTTTGTCTTAATGCCGGATGCAAGTGCCGTAGCAGCTGCAGATGAGCAGGTTATAATGTTGGACGCAGAGTATGTGGTAGCCATACCCATAACAGGGAACTGGGTAAAGAGCAGCGGCTCGCTGCCTATCTTTCCCTTAACTGCCGCCTTATATGCCTCAGTAAGAGCAACGTGGGCAAAACCCATACCGTCACCTATAAACAGGAATACATACTTTGCATTAGGCTCCTCTTTCTGGCAATGCTTGTGTTCCTGGGCGTAAGATATTGAGAACAAAAACATTAACACAGCAAACGCAACGGCAGCCTTTGATATAAAAGATTTAAATTTCATAACAACGTGAATTTGTTTGGTACATCAAATGCAAATGTACTAAAAATGAGGGTACAAAAAAAGCCGCAGACCATTTGGCCGCGGCTTTTTTGAATCATTCTCCTCAGATTATTTCTGACGTGCAACGTACATAATCTTGAGGGCGGAACAACGTCTGAGTTCTTGCTTTACATCTGTAATGATACCCATGCGGACGTTCTCATCAGCCTTGATAGCTACAGTCATCTCTGCTCTATCCTGCTCTGAGCGTGACTCTCTCTCTGATGCAATAAAGTCACGGATCTCATTGATTGTCCTATAGGAGTCGTTCAGCTGTATACGTGAATCCGTACCGTACTGAGCCTGTTTTGAAGGGATAGGAGAACCTATATAGATATAGGATGTCAAATCCTTTCTCTCAAGCTTGACGTTCTCAGTTGCTGCAGGCAGTTTAACCTGAACCAACTTGTCCGTCTGACGGAAAGAGGTGGATATCATGAAGAAGAACAAAAGCATGAACACAATGTCCGGAAGTGATGCAGTGCTGATTGCAGGTGCACTCTTTTTTCCACTTTTTCTAAATCTTCCCATAATTACCTCCTACTTCTTACCTTTAACGTCCTTAGGCTCTGCCTCTGAAATGTTCTGAGGTACAGCCTCTTTGACAATTTTCTGATGATCTTCGTCCAACTGTGCGAATTTCTTGCCGTAATGCTGGGTTGAGAATTGGTCTCGAATCTCATTGATTGCTCTCACAATCTCATTCTGAACCTGAATGTACGTGTTGTACAAAGTACCCTTATCATTCTGCAATGAAACCACACCTTTGGATACAGCGTAATTACCCAATCCTTTGATGAACTTAACCTCCTTCTCAGGCTTGTTAGGGTCGTCATTAGGGTTGGTCAAAAACTCTACTATCTGATCCTTGATCTCGCTAACGTCAGAAGGTTTTGAACCAACCATAATTCTGTCCTGTGCGTTGATTTTTACAACCACAATGTTTCTACGGTTGATCTTCACCTCGTCCTGCTGCTGATTCTCTTCCGGCATCGGAGGAAGTTTCCTCTGAAGACCTTTATCCACATCCATTGTTGTGGTAATCAGGAAGAACACCAAAAGCAAGAACGCAATGTCCGCCTGACTGGAAGCATTGATCTCGGGTGTTTTCTTTGCCATGTTACTTACCTAAATTTAAGACTTTTTCCTTAACAAGCTGCCAAAGATTGTTGCCAAAATAGCACCAACCAGCAGTATAATAGACGTGATGAGGACGGTGTCCGTCATCTTTAAAGTGCCGTGTGTTGGCTCAGGTACACTCGGAGAGAGTGATACCGCATTTCCTGAAGCGAGCAGGAAGGATACCAACAGTACTGCTACCAAAATGACCAGTTCCCAAAGAGTCTTCTTTCCACCTCTTCCGCTGCGGAAAAACAAAGGCAGAACAACCGCCAATACTATTCCGATGAACAGAAGGATGTACGCCCAATTGAGAATTGGAGAGACCATCCTGTTCTCATCGCCGTTGAAGAAGAGGAACGCAAGGCCAATGACAACAGAGACAATCAGCAGTACATAAAAGAATAATTTCAAAGATTTGTTCTTCATAACTCTTTGAACTGATTATTTATTATTGAATTTAGTAAGTACGTCTACGAAGTTGATTGAAGCATCCTCCATTGAGTTAACAATAGAGTCAATCTTTGCAACAATGATGTTGTAGAAAATCTGAAGAATAACGGCAACGATCAAACCGGCAATGGTTGTAATCAAAGCCACTTTAATACCACCAGCTACAACGGTTGGAGAAATATCACCGGCTGCCTCAATAGCATCGAATGCGCTAACCATACCAACAACTGTTCCCAAGAATCCCAACATAGGAGCAAGAGCAATGAACAAAGCAATCCAGGAAAGACCGCTCTCCAATCTACCCATCTGAACGCCACCGTATGCAGTAATGTTCTTCTCAACACTTGCAAGACCCTCATTGTAGTGATCAAGACCCTGATAGAAGATAGAAGCTACAGGACCACGGGTGTTACGGCAAAGTTCCTTTGCTTTCTCAACGCCACCGGTCTTAAGAGCATCCTCAACGTCAGCAATGAGTTTGTTGGTGTTTGTTGTTGCCATGCTGAGATAGATAATTCTCTCAATTGCAACTGCAAGACCAAGGATAAGACAGAGAACAACCCATACCATGAAAGCAGGACCTCCCTCAATGAACTTAGTCTTAATCTGCTGATACAGAGGCTTGTCAGACTTCTGGTTGAAAATGTTCTGCTCATCAACAGGTGCCTGAACTTCCTCCTGAGGTGCTGGAGCTACCTGCTCTGTTGCATTCTCAGTCTGTGCTTCATCCTGAGCTACTGCGTTCTGGGCAGTGATAGCCATTAGGCCTGCAACTGCCAAAAACATGAAAATTTTTTTCATAAATTTTGTTGTGATTAAAGTATTAAACAATGTTTATCTGTTATTATTTTTCTAAAGTTTCAACGTGTCGCTGAATCAAGGTGCAAGTTAGCAAAAATTTTGACTCCGTAATACTCGCCTCCCTATTTTATTGAAATCTCCCCGCAGATGCACTTCTGAAGCTCTTTCTTAACCATCGCAGAGGAAGAGTAGCGTCCCAGAAGTACAAAAAGCTTGCATAGAGTGGCTTCCGTGGTACTGTCATAACCGCTCACAACTCCCGCCTCTCTTAAGGAAACTCCGGTGGCGTAGGCTCCCATATCAACCTTACCTGCCTGACACTGAGTCACATTTACCACAATCAGCCCCTTCTTAACCCACTTTTTGATGGTTGAGACAAATTGTTTGGTGGTTGGAGCGTTTCCGCTGCCAAAGGTCTCCAGAACCACTGCGCGGCACCCCTTGGTTCCCATCACCGCATCTATGGCAGCAGGCGTGATGCCCGGGAAAATCTTTAGTATTGCCACATTGGTGTCCAGCTTAGTCCGCAGTTTAAGCGGCAGGTCCCACCTCTCGGGATAGTGAATCAGAGAGCGGTTGAACTTAATGTGGATTCCCACATCTGCCAGAACCGGATAGTTGGCAGAGCGGAATGCGCGGAAGTTTTCTGCGTTATATTTGGTGGTACGGTTACCCCTATAGAGCTGACTCTCAAAGTAAATGCAGACCTCAGGCACCATAGCGTGGCCCGTCTCGTCCACCGCCGCCGCAATCTCAATGGAAGAAATTATGTTCTCCTTGCCGTCCGTTCTGAGCATTCCCACAGGGAGTTGGCTTCCGGTAAGCACCACCGGCTTTGCCAGATCTTCCATCATAAAGCTGAGAGCAGATGCCGTATATGACATAGTATCAGTGCCGTGCAGAATCACAAAACCGTCATACTTCTCGTAGTTCTTCTTAATGAGGTTGCACAGATTCACCCAGAACTCCGGCGTTATATCACTGGAATCTATCACCGGATCAAAGGAATAGGTGTCTATACTGTAACCGAACTTTTTCAGTTCCGGCACCTCCTCCTGAATCTGGCTGATATCTACCGGCACAAGTGCCAGTGACTTTTCGTCTTGCTTCATCCCGATGGTTCCACCGGTATAAATCATCAAAATTTTCCTTTTCATATCTCTATTCTTCTCTTTACAACTTAAACAGCTCCTCTGCATTGCGGGTGGTAACGGCTGCCACCTCGCTCAGCGATACATTTTTACACTCCGTTATCTTACTTGCTATCAGCGGAATGTAGGAACTCTCATTTCTTGTGCCGCGGTGCGGTGCAGGCGTAAGCCAAGGGGAATCCGTCTCCAGCAGAATCTCCTCAAGCGGAATATCCACCACCGTCTTAGCCACTCCAGCATTCTTAAAGGTTACCACTCCTCCTATTCCAACCTTAAACCCGCCCAAGCGGTGAATGCGTCTGTAAGTCTCTATGCTGCCGGTAAATGCGTGGAATACTCCGGTCAGTTTTCCGCGGTACTTTTCCATCAGATCCAGCATCTCCTCCGTAGTGCTCCTCTCATGGATAATTACCGGCAGAGATTTTGAAACAGCGTAATCCAACTGAGCCTCAAGCACTTGCTTCTGCTGCTCCATAAACTCGCGGCTCCAGTAACCGTCTAGTCCTATCTCTCCCACGGCAACATAGTCACCGTCCTCTTCCAGTTTCTTTAGGGCAAACTCCAACTCCTCTTTCCAGTTTGCAGAGACTGATGTTGGATGGAGTCCCATTGCCATAAAGGCAGTGCCCTTGTAGGAGAGAGCCAACTCCCTCTGACACTTGTAGGTAGAGGAGTCTATGCCCGGGAATATCCACCTCTCCACTCCTGCATCAAGAGCTCTCTGAAGAGCCTGAGTGCGGTCCTCATCAAAGGCCTCATCGTATGGATGAGTGTGGGTATCTATGAAACGTAACTTTTCCAATTCTCTTAATAACAAACATTTAACATTTAATCCATCCTCCTGAGGCAACCTTGCGTATCTTCCCCTCCAGTTCCAACTCCAGCAGAGCAAGACTTACATCTCCTACCTCAGCTCCGCTCTCCCCAATAATTGTCTCTTCATCCGTTCCTTTAACAAATGATAAAGATAGTAATAATTTTGCCTTCAACTCCCGGGTAGAGGAAAAGAGAGATGGCTGCTGAAGAATATCTGATATCTTGTCTTTAGCCCACCCCATTGAGTTTACAATGGAGTTTCCATTGAGCACCAACTGTGCAACGTTCTTGTTTATAAGATAGTTGCAGCCGTAGGAATTGGCATCGTTCATTCTTGCCGGTACAGCAAAGATGTCTCTTCCGTACCCCGATGCATACTCCACCGTACTCATTGAACCGCCGCTTACCCTGCTCTCCGCAACCAGGAGTGCGTCACTCATTCCCGCAATAATGCGGTTTCGCTGTAAAAAATTAAACCTCAGCGGCTTGGTTCCTCTGGGATACTCAGTCAGAACTCCCCCCTGCTGCAATATTCTCACAGCCATATCTCTGTTGGATGCAGGGTAAATCTGATCTATTCCGCAGGGGAGCACCGCAAAGGTTTCCAAAGAGTTATCAAGTGCCGCAAGGTGGGCGCAGCTGTCTATACCCATTGCCAGTCCGCTTATAATCTGAAGATTGGGAACATTCAGAGCAAGTTCTGAAATTATCAAAGTGCAGCACTCCTTTCCGTATTGGGAGGCCAGG
>CAMHRD010000076.1 GCA_946187365.1 uncultured Bacteroidales bacterium | reverse complement strand
CATAGCGCAGTTCTCTTGCCGCCATCTCAACGGAGAGTCCTTTCTCCTTTGCAAAAGAGAGAGTATCTACCCGCTTTGTAAAAAGAGCAAAGCCGTATGTTTTGCAGAGGTCTTTTACAAAAGCCTCATCTCCATCACTTTCTGCACCTCTTAGACAAAAGTTAACATGGGCAACAGCAAATCTGCCTTTATAACCATCGAGAGAACAAAGAGTTGCAAGGATATGCAGCAGTACGGAAGAGTCCACTCCGCCGCTCACTCCAACCAGAATTCTTTCGTCAGAGGTAAGATGCCTTCTAAGAAAGGAATCTACGGTTGCCACTGTTCCTTGCCGTTGTAACATATTGAGAATAAAGAGACTACTTCTTGTAGGTACCTATGGTGTAGGCGAAGTTTATGCCAAACAACTCCTTAAACTGAACCATAGTACGCTCCTTGCCGGATTTGCTGGTAATCTTAATCTTATCATCATAGATAAGGTTGGTTCTGAAGGAGGCTTTGAAGTATTTGTTGAATTGGTAATCTGCCTGTACATCCCAGTAAATCACTATATTGGAAGGAGTTCCCATATAGTCTGAGAATGCGGAGAACTGGGTGGCAACCTTAAAGTTTTTAGTGAAACTCTTTGCAAAAGTGGCCTTGAACTGAGCACCCAACTCCCAACGCACAAACTTGTCATAATCGTTACCGTATCTGACTCTGATTGCACTGTCTGCATTAACCATCACAATTCTTCCGGTGAGCGGGGAAAAGTTGAGAGAGAAGACTTTACCGTTGCCCGGCTTCCAATCCAAACCAAGACCTATGTTGAGGTAGGCAGGAGCAAAGAACTTGGACTTCATGGTAGCCTCGTTCTTGCTGTTGTAGTCAAAGCCCGGAGAGAACTGGCTCCTAAAGTTCATAAAAGCAGATACATAGACCTTACGGAAGGCCTGGTATCCCCACTTGCTGTCCAGTATTATTTTATCTTCACTCTTACGGTAACCCACATCAAACTGACGCACAAAGCCGTAGCCCAACTGTGCCCTGTTCTCCCAGTAGATTTTCCCCTTCTGGTAGTTGGCCATTGCGTTGGCGTAAACGCTCAGTGCAACGGAACCGTTTCCTCCGGCAGCCCAATTTTCCAGGTGAACCTGAGAGAAGATGAACTCATCCAAAAGACCTATGGTCCAGAACTTTGGCTTGCCCTGGCCGTAGTCTATATCAGGTACGGAATAGTTAAGACCAATGAGTCTTGCAACCTCCTGCTCCTTGTTCAGTCCGCTGGTTGCAGGCAGAGCTTTCTTCTGGCGGATGGTATCTCCCCAGAAGCCAATCTTAACCTGTGAAAAAGCCAGCGTTGAGCTTAGCAGGAATGAAAGTGCAAGAAGTATGGTCTTAAAGGCTCTCATTATTCAAGAACGTCATCCGTGTTATAGTCGTATCCGTTACGTTTGCTGGTTTCAATCTTGTAATCGTCTGAGTCCTTGTCTCCTACGGTAATGCTCTTAACCTTCTCAAACGGCGGAACAAAGAGGTCAAATGAGAGGGCGTAGAGCATTGCGCTCTCCACAAAATCTCTCAGTTCCTTCTTGTTCAACCTAACTTTTCCAAACTCCCCAATCTTCTTTCTTGGCTGATCCTTTCCCTCCACAAAGAAAGCCCCCTCTCTGTTAATAAACAGACGTGCAACAAGATAGCCGGGGTCACAGTCTCTGTTGAGTTTTACGGACTCGTACAAGAAGTTATATACCGTAATAATGCCGCAATAGGTATTGAACTGATTCTCCGTAGCATACGGAACTTTCCAAACAGGATGATTCTGATCAAACTGATAGATATCCGGTAACATGCTGAAAACCAAGACGTCATCTGCAAATCTGAGTTCCGCCTCCAATCTTCCCTTATCTCTGTACTCCAGTTTTACGCGTCTGCTCAGTTGAACTCCGCTCTCTTTAATCTCATCCAACGCCTCATCCAAATCATTGCTTATCTCCGCAAGCAACTCCTTGAGTTCGTTGAACATATCCAGGGTCCTGTCAAAGACCAAAGATTTAACGTTTGATTTTCCGCTAAGCGCCTCAACAATCTTTTTGTTTGGCGACAATGGCTGATCGGTTTCCATATTCTGTCTTTTATTAGTATGCTCTTGCAAAAATTACTCTGCGTTTAGAAGGTTTGCCGCTGTAAATGCAACGTCCCTCCTCCTCGCAAACGAATGAGTCTGAAGGTATACAGCGGATTGTGGCCTTTGTCTCCTCCTGAATCTTAGCCTCTGTCTCTGCTGTTCCGTCCCAGTGGCAAAGCAGGAATCCGCCCTTCTCAATCTGCTCCTTAAACTCATCCCAGGTATCTACTTTATAAGTGTGTGCATCTCTGTATTCCAGCGCCTTACGGTAGATATTACTTTCAATCTCAACCAGCAGAGAAGCAACCTTCTCAACAACGGCATCACAGCCAACGCTCTCCTTAGTGAGAGTGTCTCTGCGTGCAACCTCAACGGTGTTGTTTTCCAAATCTCTAGGACCAATGGCCAGTCTTACAGGCACACCCTTCAGTTCCCACTCCGCAAATTTGAAGCCGCTGCGTACATTCTCCCTGTCATCTATCTTAACGCTGTAACCTCTCTTGTCCAGTTCAGCCTTAATCTGACCCATCTTCTCCAAAATAGCACCCAACTGCTCAGGCTTGTTGAAGATAGGAACCATAACCACCTGAATAGGAGCCAGATTTGGAGGAAGAACCAAACCGTTATCATCTCCGTGAGCCATAATCAGAGCACCCATCAGACGGGTTGAAACGCCCCACGAGGTAGCCCAGACATACTCCAAAGCACCCTCTTTAGACTGGTACTTCACGTCAAAGGCCTTGGCAAAATTCTGCCCCAGGAAGTGAGAGGTACCAGCCTGCAGAGCCTTGCCATCCTGCATCATAGCCTCAATGCAGAGGGTATCCAAAGCACCCGCAAAACGCTCGCTTTCAGTCTTTTTACCCACTATAACCGGAATAGCCATGTAGTTTCTTGCAAAATCTGCATAAACTCCAATCATCTTCTCTGCCTCTGCGATGGCCTCCTGCATAGTGGCGTGAGCGGTATGCCCCTCCTGCCACAGAAACTCTGCCGTACGCAGGAAAAGACGGGTTCTCATCTCCCACCTAACCACGTTTGCCCACTGGTTAACCAGGATTGGAAGGTCTCTGTATGAACTGATCCAGTTCTTATATGTGTTCCAGATTATTGTCTCAGATGTAGGTCTAACAACCAACTCCTCCTCCAACTTTGCCTCCGGATCTACAACCACACCCGGCCCGTTAGGGTTTGTCATCAGACGGTGGTGGGTTACAACCGCACACTCTTTTGCAAAGCCCTCAACATGCTCAGCCTCACGGCTTAAGAAGGATTTTGGAATAAAGAGCGGGAAGTAGGCGTTCTCATGCCCCGTATCTTTGAACATCTTATCCAGCTGACGCTGCATCTTCTCCCAGATGGCATAGCCGTAAGGCTTAATAACCATACAACCCCTAACTGCGGAATTCTCCGCCAGACCGGCCTTCACAACCAGGTCATTATACCACTGAGAATAATTCTCCTGCCTTGATGTTATCTGTTTTGACATCTTATCTACTTATTTGGAATAATTTTTGATGTAATTTTTTCAAAATTAAAGCGCACAAAAATACAAAAAACGCAGGAGGTAACAATGAAAAACATTACTTTATCTATCTTAGTTGTAGCTTGTGGGGCCCTTACATCTTGTGGTCCAAGTAATTACGCTGCAAACGGCAACGGAGGATATGTTAACAGCATCTACTACACCTCCTCCGATGCGGAGACTTCTACATCTGAGCAACCATATATTGCTCAGAATGTTACAAACCTTAAACAGAAGACAACATCTACCTATAACCCTGTAACAACACCTGTTGAAACAGTTAAGGTAGACACCATATACATGGGTGACGAGAACGTTGTAAATGTAGATTACCAACCAGGAACTCAGTACGTAGTTGTAGACGGAGATGAGAGTTATGAGGTTCTTCTCAGAAAGTTTGACTCCCCTACTTACGTTGTAAACGTTAATATAGACCCTTGGGATTATGCCTGGTACGGAGCCTCTTCCCTCTATTGGGGATGGCCTTCCGTTTACGGAAGCAGATACGGCTGGCACAGCCCGCTCTACTGGAGAGGCTACTGGGGATGGAACTGGAGATGGTATGACCCTTGGTTCCTTGGCTGGAGTTCATGGTATGATCCGTGGTACTACAGCTGGAGATGGTATGACCCTTGGTATTACGGCTATTATGACCACTGGTACTGGGGTCACAGAGACCATTGGCGTTATGACCACGGCGGCGGATACTATCCGGGCCACAGACCTGGTCACAGACATATACGTCCGGGTGCTCACAGAAGTGACCCTGGCAGATACTACACCAGAAGAAACGGCATAGGTTCTTCAAGACCGGGCAGACCTAACTCAGGAGTTGCATCTAAGGGCAACGTAAATCCAAGACCAACTGTAGCTAACACCCGTGCAAACGGAAGTTCATACAGAAGGAACACTATGAACCAGGTAAGAGGAACATCTGTTGGAAGACCTCAATATGACGGCAACAGAAACAACGGCAACAGAAATGCCAGCGGCGTAAGAAGCGGCAGCGGAGTTTCTACCGGCAGAGTAAATCCTGCATCCTCAACCCGCACCAACGTTGTAGGAAGATCCAATAACGTACGCCCTGCAACAATGAGCAGAGGCAATGTATCATCCAGAAGTACAATGAGCGGAAGAAACGGAGCATCATACAGCACATCTGCATCAAACAGAGGTTCTTACACTCCATCTTCAAGATCAAATTCAGGTAACAGGACAACCGTTACAAGACCTGGCTCTTCCGTTTCAAGACCTGGTTCAGCTAACCGTTCATCTTCCGGCGGAGGCGTTTACCGTCCAGCTTCAAACCGTGCAAGTTACTCGTCCGGAGGCGGTTCCAGAGCAACTTACAGCGGCGGCAGAAGTTACAGCACTTCCTCACCTAGAAGCGGCGGTTATTCAAGCGGAAGCGGCTACTCAGGAGGTAACAGCGGCGGAGGCTACTCATCCTCTTCCAGCGGCAGAAGCAGCGGCGGCAGTTACTCAGGCGGCAGCAGCCACTCTTCCGGAGGCAGCAGCCACTCATCAGGCGGCAGCAGCTCACGCAGCGGCGGTTCTTCTACAAGAAGATAAAACTGATTGCAAAATCTTAAAAATTAAATAAATATGAAAAGAGTAATTTCTTTCATCGCGATGGTTATTTGCATCTTTGCAATTACACCGTCCTTTGCACAGAGCTCTTACGGAGCATATCTGTTGGGAGACTACCAAAGACAGGGAACGGCAAGAAGCGTGGCTATGGGTAACGCCATGACAGCCCTTGGCGGAGACCTTGGAGCCATTGCCATAAATCCTGCTGCAACAGCTGTTTACAAGTACAACGAGGTATCCATAACCCCTGCAGTAACCAGCGTCAATACCTATTGCAACTACCTTGGAGCACCTTCAACTGACAAGCGCAGCACATTTGGTATTGCAAACATCGGAGGCGTCTCAGTTATCAATACCGGAGCAAATTACGGCATTAAAAGTATCTCAATTGGAGTATCTTACAACAAGCAGAACAACTTCAACTACGGCTACAAGGCTGCAGCAAGCGGAGTAGATCACAGTTACTCAAGATATCTTGCAGATCTTACCAACGCTTACGGTTCTTACTATTCTCCAAGACTTTCCGGTTATGATCTGGATAAGAATGACCATACAGACCCTTACACACTGGGCTCTGCTCTATGGCCTTCTATATTAGGATGGAACGCCTCACTCTTTGATACATTGGCTACAGATCCTTGCAAGTTTGTACCTAATAAATATGCAGGTGCACAGGGCTACAGATCTACTCAGAGCATCAGAAGAAAATCATACGGTTCCATTGGAGAGTATGACCTCAACTTTGGTCTCAACATCAGTGACAAACTCTATATTGGTATGAACATGGGACTCTTCACCGTATGGAACAAGGTGGAGGAGACCTACTCTGAGGATAATGAGATTGTAGGTTCTACAGATGCCTTTGCTTACGTAGATCAGGTTTATAATC
>CAMHRD010000075.1 GCA_946187365.1 uncultured Bacteroidales bacterium | reverse complement strand
CTAAGATGTATTGCTTCTATTTGTTTGAAACCAAGAACTCTGCGGCCTCCTCAATTGGAAGGGTAACCTGTTCTCCTGTCTGTAGGTTCTTGATATTCACCGTCTTGGATGCCGCCTCTGTCTCTCCCGCAATCACAAAGAACGGTATGGAGTTCTTCTCACCATATTCAAACTGCTTGCGGAGTTTTGAATTATCCGGATAAATCTCACAGCATACTCCCTTCTCTCTCAGCTCGTTGGCAAGAGGAAGCAGGTAAGTTACGGAGTGACTGTCCATATTGGAGAGGAGAACCTTGGTTCCGCCAATGGCCTCCTTAGGGAACTTATCCAATCCTGCAAGCACATCGTAGATACGGTCTGCACCGAACGAGATGCCCACGCCGGAGACATCCGGAAGTCCGAATATGCCGGTGAGGTTATCGTAACGTCCACCGCCGCAGATACTTCCAATGGCAAAGTCCAGAGCCTTAACCTCAAAGATGGCGCCGGTGTAGTAATTAAGTCCGCGAGCCAGTGAAAGGTCTATCTCCACCTTCTGACGTATGCCCGCCCTGGAGATGAGGTCAAAGAGAACTGTGAGTTCCTCAACGCCCTTACGCCCTATCTCTGAGCCAGATACAATGCTGCTGATAAGAGCCAGTTTCTCCTCCGTTGTGCCGGTAGAAGTAAGCACCGGAGAGAGGATGTTGAAGCCCCTCTCATCAATGCCTGCAGAGAGCATCTCCTCCTTAACCGCCTCAAGGCCAATCTTATCTATCTTATCCATCGCGATGGTTATCTCCACCATTTTCTCAGGGAACCCCATCACCTCTGCAAGGGCAGCAAGGATCTTACGGTTGTTTATCTTTATGCAGACATTTATATTGAAGGTGTTAAACACCTCATTTACAATCTGTACCAGTTCCAGTTCGTTCATAAGGGAGGTGCTGCCAATCACATCCACATCACACTGGTAGAACTCTCTGTAACGTCCCTTCTGCGGGCGGTCTGCCCTCCAAACCGGCTGAATCTGATAGCGTTTGAAAGGGAAGGTTATCTCGTTGCGGTGCTGCACCACATAGCGTGCAAAGGGAACGGTAAGGTCATAACGCAAGCCCTTCTCACAAACCTTAAGGCTGAGAGCGTTGCTGTTAAGCTGCTGAAAATCACCCTCTGAGAGTGATGAAAAAGCGTCACCGCTGTTAAGAACCTTAAAGAGAAGTTTGTCTCCCTCCTCGCCGTACTTGCCCAGCAAGGTGGAGAGGTTCTCCATTGAAGGAGTCTCTATTGGCTTGTAGCCGAACTTCTTAAAGACGCCTTTAACAACGTCGAATATGTAATTTCTTCCGGCCATCTGCTCGGGAGAAAAATCCCTTGTGCCCTTTGGAATACTAGGTTTCTGTACTTGTGCCATCTCAATAAATTTGCCTGCAAAGTTAATATCTTTCTTTAATGTAGCGGTCAATGGCTTTGGCAGCCCTTCTCCCCTCTCCCATAGCCAAAATAACGGTTGCAGCTCCCGTTACAACATCACCTCCGGCAAATACACCGGCGCGGGAAGTAGCTGTTTCACTGCTTGTTACAAGCCTTCCCTTCTTATCTGTATCCAGATTTGGAGTGGTATCTGCAATCAGACGGTTGATCTTGGTACCCAGCGCAACTATCAGAGCGTCAGTCTCAATGACAAACTCGGAGCCCGCAACCGGCTGAGGAGAACGTCTGCCGCTTTCATCAGGCTCACCCAACTCCATCCGTATGCATTCAACCCCCTTAACCCAACCGTTTTCATCCCCGATAACCTTTGTAGGATTTGTGAGCAGTTGGAAATTAACTCCCTCTTCCTTAGCGTGATGCACCTCTTCTGCACGGGCAGGAAGTTCCTTTTCGCTTCTGCGATAGATTATAGTCACATCCGCTCCCAAACGCAGTGCGGTTCTTGCCGCATCCATTGCAACATTGCCGCCACCAACCACACAGACTCTCTTTGCATGGAAGATAGGAGTATCTGCTTTCTCATCAAAAGCCTGCATAAGGTTATTGCGTGTAAGGTACTCATTTGCAGAGAATACGCCGTTAAGGTTCTCTCCCTCAATGTTCAAAAAGAGAGGAAGTCCGGCACCCGTTCCAACAAAGACGGCCTTGAATCCCTCCTTCTCCATAAGGTAATCTATGGTGACTGTGCGGCCCACAAAGACGTTGGTCTCAATCTTTACTCCCAAATCAAAGAGCGCCTGTAACTCCTTCTCCACCACTCTCTTTTTAGGGAGACGGAACTCCGGAATGCCGTAAGTTAAAACGCCGCCCGCCTTGTGGAGGCTCTCAAATATGGTGACGTTGTAGCCCATCTTTGCAAGGTCGCTTGCACAGGCCAAACCGCTTGGCCCGCTGCCAATTACAGCAACCTTTATTCCGTTGCTCTCAGGTGCTTTCTTTGCGGGTTCATCTTTGGAGTTCTCTCTGTGGAAGTCTGCAACAAAGCGCTCAAGTTTGCCAATGGAGACCGGCTGGCCTTTAACTCCCAGGATGCAGGAGCCCTCACACTGAGTCTCTTGCGGGCACACTCTTCCGCAGATTGCAGGAAGCGAACTGTCCTCTGAGATAACCTCGTATGCTTTATTAAAATCTCCCTTTAAAACTTCAGAGATGAAATTAGGAATCTTAATTCCAACAGGGCAGGCATCCATACACCTTGGCTTCTTGCAGTTTAGGCAACGTGAAGCCTCCAGCATTGCCTCCTCTTTGTTGTATCCGTAGCAAACCTCCTCAAAGTTGGTTGCACGTACTTTTGGATCCTGTTCTCTTACCGGAACTCTGTCTATCTTGTTTGCCATAAAAGTCTAATTATTTTCGTACCAGGAAGTCAAGCCCTGCGGCCGCATCTGCCTGTTGCTCCTCTTTTCTGTAAAGTGTCTGACGGCGGAGAGCCTCGTCAAAATCTACATCATAACCGTTGAACTCAGGGCCGTCCACGCAGGCAAACATTGTCTTTCCTCCAACGCTCACTCTGCAGGCTCCGCACATACCGGTTCCGTCAACCATCAGAGTATTAAGGCTTACAATTATTGGGAGGTTGCACTTCTTTGCCATAAGCGTTGCAAACTTCATCATAATCATAGGACCTATGGCTACGCACATATCATATTTATTCCCCTCGTTTACAAGGCGTTCCATAAGAACGGTAACGTTGCCCTTCTCCCCCTTTGAGCCGTCATCCGTGCAGATAAAGAGGTTGGTGCAGACCCCACGCATCTCCTCCTCCATGATTATCAGATCTTTATTGCGAGCTCCAATTATCACGTCCACCTTTGCTCCAAGAGAATGAAGGTATTTTGCCTGGGGGTAAACAGGAGCAGCGCCCACTCCGCCCGCAACAAAAAGGTAGTGCTTGCTCTTTAAACTATCGGGAGTAAACTCCATAAAATCAGATGGTTTCCCCAGAGGGCCGGTAATGTCGGTAAGAGAGTCTCCCTCATTAAGAGAGCATATCTTGTTTGAAGAGACGCCCGCAATCTGAATCACAATGCGCACAGTTCCCTTCTTAGGGTCAAAGTCACAGATAGTTAGGGGCACACGCTCCCCCATCTCTCCGCATCTGACAATCAGAAACTGACCCGGTTTTGCGCTCTGTGCAATTCTGGGAGCCTCCACCTCCATTGAGAAAATGAGAGGAGTCAGTTGCTGCTTTTTTAATATTTTATACATACTACAACTCCTTGAAACTCTTAAAGGTATAGCCTTTCTTCTTAAGATATTGGATTATCTCTCTCAGGCGGTTGTAGAGGCGTTCGCTCTCCGGACGGGTTGGCTCAATGCCCGGATGAATGAGTATGATTGCTCCGTTGAGAGAGTTCTTCAGTTCAAAGTCATAAAGACGGTTAATCAGAGTCTGGGCATCTACATAACTCTTCATTGAAGGGATAGTGTAATCTGCAGGAGTTGCAGTTCCCTGGGTGTAGTTGATAGGAATGTAACCCGCTCTGGATAGGATGTTTACAGCCTCCGTGTTATAGTGCTCGTATGGAGGAAGGAACCACTTGGACTCTGCCTGTGAAACTCCAAAACGCTCCAGTTCCTTGGCATTCAGACGGATATCTGCAAGTATACTGTCCTTGGAGATAAGCATGGAGTCTCTGTTTCCGCCCCAAGGAGCGTAGAGAAGGTGCTTGTCTGAATGGCCGCTTACATAGTGACCCTCCTCAATAATCTTCTTTATAATCTCCTCATGCTCAGGAAGGCGGAGGGCGTTGCCGGTAAAGAAGAATGAACCTTTAATCTTCTCCTTCTTCAGAGTCTGGAATATCTTTTCACCGCCGTTGAACATAGAGTCTGCGGAGAAAATCAGATAGATCTCCTTCTTGGATCTGTCCATACGGCGGATGGTTCCGTAAGCATCTTTTGTAACGTTTGCAATAGATGGCTCATACTCTCTCTTCTGACGGTTTCCCTCCTGCTCCAATGAAGCAAAGTAGTAGGTCAGAGAGGCCGTTCCGTCCATTGTAGGCTCGTTGGTTGCATAATCTCCTATATCATTGTGATATACGGCAATACCTCTGTTAAGCGCAGGTGTCTGATCCGGCTTTCTCATACCCATTCCCGCACGGGACTTAAAAATGAAGTTGTAGACAGGACCGTCAATAAGACCGCCCGTTATCTCTCTATTTAACTGAGTGAAAGCGGAGTGAGGAAGCGTAGGAAGGTTGCCTCCCTTAGGGTAACCAATTATCATAGAGACTCCCCACGGGTTACAGCCAAAGAGCCAGTCTCTTAAGGCCGCCTCCATCTCAATGAAGGTGGAGTCATTGGTTGCTCTTCTGTAAAGTTGCGCCTGTGTAACTGCCGCGGAAGTGAGGTTGTTGGAGCACCAGAGGTATGGAACGCCGTGCATGAACGGATCTCCCGCAGCACGGGTTCTGAGGTCTACCAATCCCTCCTTCATAAACTCTCTGTACTTAAGCGCAAGCTGCTCATCGTCAGATGTTGCCAAAAGATAGTGACCAACATTTAAGAAGGGATAGAACTGATAGTGACGTCCGCGCCCCAGTTCCATCCACGGAGATATTGGTTCCTGCTCTCCGTAGTAATCTGCCTCCTGCTCGTATGCAGGATCTTTCAGAACCTTGTAAAGGGTTGCTGCTGCACGCTCTACGTCATCTACCCAGGAGTCCTCCTCATAGAAATATCGTGAAACGTAGCAGGCAGTCTGAGTATTGCCCGGAACCTCCTTTGCATACTCGTAAGCCAGAACGGCCTTACCTCCAATCTCTTTTGCAAACTTAGGAGCAATCTTCTTAAAGACCTCAGAACCAAGGGCAAAGGATGAGGCAAACTTAGCAGCGGCGGAAGAGACTCCGGTTGTGCGGTTCTTGCCAAACTTACCCATTCCCTGAGGTTTGCCTGTCAGATAGTAAACGGGACGGCCGTTACCCTCTCCCCAACCGTAATCTGCGGTATCATACTGAGGAGGTTTGAAACCAATGTGGTCTCTGTCATCAGCAATCTGAGTGAACATTACTCGGTCTTCGGGGTTCATCTTAACCAGCCAGTCCAATCCCCAGCGGGCCTGGTCCAGAATATCCGGAACTCCGTTGGAACCCGGTCTGCCGTCTGCCTTATAGTTGTCTGCAAATATGGACTTGTCTTCCGTCATCATATAGGCAAACATCATATCGTAAGTAGCGGTTGCGCTAGTGGTCTGATACTGAAGGTAATCGGAGGCATCATGCCAACCTCCGCGCACATCTATCATCTCTCCGTTGCGGGTTGGATGGTCTACTATGTAACCGTCCTTCTGGTGGCACAGGGTGTCTGTAAAGGGGTTATATCCACACTGTTGCTGGCGCATATATTTAAGCAGAACATCTGCCGCTCCGTCATATACATCTGCACCTATCTTGAATACAGGACTTACAGCCCCCTTAAATTCAATGTAATATCCACCCGGCTTCTCCAACTTTGAAAAGTCCAGACGGTAAGCCTCCTCCATCACCCACTTTGAAGGATCTGCCTGGCTTCCAACGCCGCTGTAAACGGCCTCTTTGGTAACGGCGTCATAAACTACAAACTCATCTCCGTCTCCGCTTGAGTGGGAGTAGATGAGGTTGTAAGTTGCCTCAACAGGCCGCTTTACCCAGGCGGTCTGCCCG
>CAMHRD010000074.1 GCA_946187365.1 uncultured Bacteroidales bacterium | reverse complement strand
CTCAGCTTGGAAGGCTGATGCTCTACCAACTGAGCTACTTCCGCAATTTGTGGAGGGGGAAGGATTCGAACCTCCGAAGGCATGAGCCAGCAGATTTACAGTCTGCCCCAGTTGGCCACTTTGGTACCCCTCCAAATTGTTATGTTTCAGAGCCGATGGAGGGATTCGAACCCCCGACCAGCTGATTACAAATCAGCTGCTCTGGCCAACTGAGCTACATCGGCAAATATTTTCCGTTTTTGCGAAACGGGTTGCAAAGGTAGAAGATTTCAGCTAACAACCAAAACTTTTTTCAAAAATTTTTCAAAAAAAGTATTTTATAGCCTTGCAGATACCCTCTGCATCTATGCCGCACTCTCTCAGCTGCTCGGCAACCGTACCCTGTTCAATGAAGCGGTCCGGTATACCCAGACCTACCACCTTACAGTTGTTGTCTGTATCTGAAAGCGCCTCACATACAGCGCTGTACAAGCCTCCCACAAGGCATCCGTCCTCCACCGTAATAATGGCGCGGTGGCTCTTTGTAACCTCCTTTACGCAGTTGATGTCAAACGGACGGAGGAACCTCATATTGATGTGAGTAGGGGTAATGCCCTCACTCTCAACCATTTCTATTGCCTTCTTAACTTTATTCCCGATGGTTCCTATGGATAATACGGCAACCTCTTTTCCCTCTTTAATCTTAACGGCCTTACCTTTCTCTATATATGAGAACTCCGTTGGAAGTTCCAGCCCCTCACAGTTACCCCTTGGGTATCTGATGGTTATGGCACCGCTATAGTTATCTGTTGTGGCGGAGTAGAGCATATCCTGCAGTTCTATCTCATTCATAGGTGCCATCTCCGTAAGGTTAGGGATGAAACGCAGGTAGGCCAGATCAAAGGAGCCGTTGTGAGTTGCACCGTCCTCTCCCACAAGGCCTGCGCGATCTATCGTGAAGATTACCTTAAGGTTCTGCAGGGCCACATCGTGAATAATCTGGTCAAAGCTCCTCTGCAGGAAGGAGGAGTAGACGTTGCAGACAGGGAGCATTCCGGCAGCGGCCAGTCCGGCGGAGAAGGTAACTGCGTGTTCCTCAGCTATTCCCACGTCAAAGGTGCGCTCCGGGAAGACCTTCATCATATCTATGAGCTGACCTCCGCTGAGCATAGCCGGTGTAACTCCCACAATCTTAGGGTTTTCCTTGGCCAGGCGTACAATGGTCTGTCCAAAGATATTCTGGTATTTCAAAGGTGCGCCCTCCTGATGGATTCTCTCTCCGGTCTCAATATCAAACTTGCCCGGGGCGTGCCAGATACTCTGATCTGCCTCTGCAGGTTTGTAGCCTTTTCCCTTTACCGTGCTCACGTGCAGCAGTTTAGGACCTTTGAGGTTTACGATGCTGGTTAGAGTCTTTACCAGTTCCTCAATGTTATTGCCGTCTATGATACCAAAGTAACGGAAGCCAAGTCCCTCAAACAGAGTGCCGTGGCGGAAAAAGAAGTTCTTGGTGCTGCGCATGAACTTCTGAATAATGCGGCGTAATCCGTTGGCTCCCAGCTTGTCCCACAGTTTGTTCTTGGCGCGGTTGTAAGTGCTTGAAGTTGAGATTCTAAGCAGGTAGTTGTGCATTGCGCCAACGTTCTTGTCTATGGCAATTTGATTATCGTTGAGGATTACCAGAAGATCTGTCTTTGAGGCGCCTGCGTTGTTCAATCCCTCATAAGCCAACCCTCCGGAAAAGGCTCCGTCTCCAAGTACGGCCACAACCTTTGTCTTTTTACCTTCCAGAGCGGCGGCGGTTGCAAGGCCCAAAGCTGCAGATACTGAGGTAGATGCGTGGCCTGCACCAAAGGAGTCGTAAGGGCTTTCGCTCATCTTTGGGAAGCCGGAGAGGCCATCCTTCTTGCGGTTGAGGCGGAACTCCTCCCTTCTTCCGGTTATGATTTTGTGGGCGTATGCCTGGTGCCCCACATCCCAAACTATTTTGTCTTCCGGTGTATTTAGAACATAATGGAGTGCCACGGCAATCTCCACGCTTCCCAAAGAGGCTCCAAGGTGGCCCGGGTTGGTGGCGCAACACTCTATCATATACTCTCTTATCTCTTCACAAAGGGTTTGAAGCTGCCTTACGTCCAGACTTTTTATATCCTTTGGTGAGTCTATCTTATCTAGAATACGGTATTCCATATTGACCATTTCGCTAACAAAACGGGTGGCAATTTACAAATTATTGAGTAAATTGCGAAGTCATTTTTGGCTTAACTGAAAGATATTTTAAAACACAATACAATGACTACAGTTCAGAAACAGACCTTAAGAGATTCGGCGGCTGTAAGATGGACGGCGCTTTTGCTGCTTGCGCTGGCCATGTTCTGTTCATACATCTTTATGGACATCCTATCGCCAATCAAAGACTTAATGTTATCTACAAGAGGCTGGGATTCAACGGCTTTTGGAACAATGCAGGGTGCTGAGACATTCCTCAACGTCTTTGTCTTCTTCCTAATTTTTGCCGGTATTATCCTAGACAAGATGGGTGTGCGTTTTACCGCCATCCTCTCCGGAGCGGTTATGCTCATAGGTGCCTCAATCAACTGGTACGCAGTTACCGAGGCCTTCAATAACACCTCCATAGCAACCTGGTTTACAAACAATTTGAACTATATACCCGGCTTTGACGAGTTGGGAATTTCTCCCTTCTACAGAGGCATGCCTGCATCCGCAAAGTTTGCAGCCGTAGGATTCATGATCTTTGGCTGCGGCGTTGAGATGGCCGGAATTACAGTTTCCAGAGGTATTGTAAAGTGGTTCAAGGGACGTGAGATGGCTCTTGCAATGGGTTCAGAGATGGCTCTTGCAAGATTGGGCGTTGCAACCTGTATGATCTTCTCACCTGTATTTGCAAAGATGGGAGGCCATATAGATGTTTCACGCTCAGTGGCTTTCGGAGTTGTTCTCCTTATGATTGCCCTCATTATGTTCATTGTCTACTTCTTCATGGACAAGAAACTGGACGCTCAGACCGGTGAGGCTGAGGAGAAGGATGATCCATTCAAAGTCAGTGACATAGGTGCCATCCTTAAGAGCAGCGGATTCTGGTTGGTAGCACTCCTTTGCGTGCTCTACTACTCCGCAATCTTCCCGTTCCAGAAGTATGCCGTTAACATGCTGCAGTGTAACCTCACATTCACGGAGGTTCCAAAGGATTCCTTCTGGGCAACAAGCACCGTTACAGTCATTCAATACTGTATTATGCTGGTAGTTGCAGTGGCTGCCTTTATGAGCAACTTCTCAAAGAACAAGGGGAGAAAGTTCTTCCTGTTGGCCATCGCGATAATAGCACTGGTTGTCTTCTGCTACATGGGTTATATGAGGCAGAGCGCAGAGACGGTATTTGCCGTATTCCCTCTGCTGGCGGTTGGAATCACCCCAATCTTAGGTAGTTACGTGGATCACAAAGGAAAGGCTGCAAGTATGCTTGTGCTGGGCTCCCTCCTTCTGATTGCCTGCCACCTTACATTCGCCTTTATCCTCCCGATGTTTAAGGGCAACGCCGTTGGCGGTATCGCGATAGCTTATCTTACCATTCTGGTGCTTGGCTCTTCATTCTCACTTGTTCCGGCATCACTCTGGCCGAGCGTGCCTAAACTGGTGGACGCCAAGATTATAGGTTCCGCTTACGCTCTTATCTTCTGGATTCAGAATATAGGATTGTGGCTCTTCCCGCTTCTGATTGGTAAGGTTTTGGACAAGACCAACCCGGAGGTTCTGGAGGCACTTGAGACCGGTAAGATTACTGCAGAAGAGGCTGCTGTATCTTATGATTACACCGCTCCGCTGGTTATGCTGGCCTGCCTGGGTGTAGCAGCTCTCATTCTGGGATTTATCCTCAAGCGCGTAGACCGCAAGAAGGGTTACGGCCTGGAACTCCCTAACATTAAGGAGAATAACTAAGAGAAACTGACAAAAAACAATAATATGAACAAAGCAGTAACACTACTAAGAGACTCCAAGAGTGCACGTTGGATTGTGCTCGCCTGTCTCGTTATCCCGATGTTCGCATCGTACTTTTTTGATGATATGTTCTCCACCCTGTCACATATCTTCAAAACCCCTGAGTTCCTGGAGCTTAACTGGAACTCACAAGACTACGGTTTCTATGCCGGCGGATACTCATTCCTCTGCGTTTGGGGAGGTCTGATTATCTGCGGTATGCTGCTTGATAAGTGGGGAGTCCGCATTACCGGTTCTCTCTTTGTGGGTATGATGGTGGTTGGTGCCGCCATTGTAGCTTACGCTATTTCAGGCAGTTTCAACGGCAGCGGCCTCTGCAACTGGATGTCCGGTTTCTCCTCTAAGCCAAGTTTGATTCTGGCATATATAGGATGTATGTTATTCGGCTTAGGATCAGAGATTGCGGGAGTTGCCGTAACCCGTTCAATAGCAAAGTGGTTCAAGGGTAAAGAGATGGCCTTTGCTATGGGTGCTCAGCTGGCTATTGCAAGATTGGGAACTGCTACCGCATTCCTTCTCTCTCCAGTTCTTGTTGGTGCTCATGAGAGCGGCGCTCTCTATAAGTTTGTGGAGACCAACCGTCCTGCACTCGTAGGTATTGCAATTATGATTTTGGGTGTAATCCTCTGGAGCGTTTTCATTACCATGGATGCAAAGTTTGACCGCCAGACCGGAGAGAAAGATACCAAAGAGACCACTGATGAGGATAAGTTCAAGTTCTCAGACATCTTTAAGATTCTGACCAACAAGCACTACATTCTTATCTCACTGCTCTGCGTATTCTTCTACTGCTGCATTATCTCATTCAAGAAGTTTGCAACCTCCATCATCATTCCAAGATTTGGACTGGATGTTGAGACTGCAGCCGTAATGGTCTCAATGATACCGTTCTGCACCGTTATAGGTACACCTCTCTTTGGTATCCTTGTAGATAAGATTGGTAAGTCAACCCGCTGGATGATACTCGGTTCCTGCCTTGTTCTTGCAGCTCACCTTATCATTGCATTTGCACCGGAAGGCTCTAAGTTCTTTGGTTACACCGCAATAGGTATCCTCGGAATTGGTTACTCCCTGGTTCCTGCCGCTATGTGGCCGTCCGTTCCAAAGATTATCCCGGAGAAGAACCTCGGTACCGCTTACTCACTCATCTACTGGATTCAGAACATGGGTATGCTCCTTGTTCCAATCTTTGTAGGTGCAGTTCTGAAGAAGTACATCACCACCGCAGGTGACCACGCTCAGGAGATAACTGCCGCTGTAAGAGCAGAGTACATCTTCATAGGTTTGGGTATTGTTGCAGTTTGCGTTTCACTCCTTCTGAAAGCCTCCTCCAACAAACACCCGGAACTGGAACTTGATTTACCTAATAAACGCAAATAATAGAAACTAACATGAACCCCGAAAGTTAGATTAAAAGCTTTCGGGGTTTTGAAATACTAATTTGAACTACTATCTTGCAAACCAAGTGAATGGTATGAATATGCGGCTTAATAACTTAATTAATGATACCCATGGCCTGTTTTTACCGTACCACTACACATTACTATCTTTTTACTTTTGTGAGTTCTAAATCGATTTTAAAATCATTCCTAGCCTTATTGAATTCTTCTAAGCTTAGGGGGCCGATTAGGCTGGGGCAAAGGATTGGAAGGGGCGTTTTAGAAGAATAATATAGTAAACAATAATTTGAAGAGTCTGAGGTGTTTATAAGAATTGATTTATCAATAATCCAATAGGCATCGTATCTTCTAGATTCTTTATAAGAGCGAAAGTCAAGAGAATCCTTTGTATTTTGGTATATAATATTGTTGATTCTATTTGAATTAAAATCAGGGCTTTGGCTAATAACGTTAGACTCAGTAAATCGAGAAGAATCTCTAGAATAGATAAATCCGGTTGTCGTTTGTGCTATTATCCATTTTTTATTTGAGTTATATTTTTTAACTCCATAAGGAATAACATTATAATAAGTCTTATTTGTCTTGTTGTCAATATAGAAGATTTCTCCGTGAGCACAAAGAACATAGTTGTTGCCCAATCGATATTCAACATCCCAATGGCACAATGAATATAGAATAAAACCGACTAGCAGAGTGAACAATAATATGCAAGTTGTGATTACAACAAAAGATATTCTATTTCCGAATTTTTTCATAATCACTTTAA
>CAMHRD010000073.1 GCA_946187365.1 uncultured Bacteroidales bacterium | reverse complement strand
TTCCAATGATTGTTGCGCGGTCCAAATCCTGCAGTGCTCCCGCCACAATCTCAGAAGATGAAGCAGAAGATGAGTTCACCAGAACTGCAAGTTTAATGAGCGTATCTACAGGATCCTTGTCCGTTACGCAGGTAAAACTTGAGCCCTCTCCCCTTCCCTTTGCAGAGGCAACAAGAGTTCCCTTTGGAACAAAGAGTGAAACAATATCTATTGCCTCGTTCATAAGTCCTCCTCCGTTCCCTCTCAAATCCAGCACAATACGCTCGGCTCCCTTCTCCTTGAGTTCCATAAGAGCGCGCCTTACATCATCCGCTCCGTTAAGAGTGAAACTGCTCACCCTTATGTATCCGGTCTTTGCGCCGTTCTCAAGGTTATCCAGCATGCCGTAATAGGAGACGTCTGAAGTATGTACTCTATCGCGAGTTACAACAATATCCTCCACCTTGCCGGTGCGTCCCTTTTTTACGGTGAAGGTTACCTCGGTTCCGGGCGCACCCCTCATCCTCTTGCTGCACTCATCCACGGTGAGCGGCCTCAAATCTGCGCCGTCTATCTTAAGGATGATATCTCCCGGCTCAAGGTTGAACTTCATCGCCGGAGAGTTGGGATATGGCTGCATAATCATCACTCCCAGGGAGTCTATCTTGCGGATTGTGGCCCCTATTCCGCCGTATGAGGCCGTAGTGATGAGTTCTATAGACTCCTCGTTCTCCTCCGGCACAAACTCCGTGTAAGGGTCCAGAGACTCCAGCATGGCGTCTATTCCGTAGCGCAGAATCTTGGAAAAGTTGAGCGTATCTACGTACTCGGTGGCAAGAGTCCTGAGGATATTGTACTGTACCTCAAGCTCTTGAACCAGTTTAAAGTTCTTGCTCTGACCAAATGTCACTCCGCCGGTGGCAGCAGTCAGAAAAAGGGCTCCCGCAGCACTCAGCAGAAGCTTTTTAAGGAATCTATATCTTCTCATAATCATACTTCCAAAAATAGTAAACTTTTGCTAACTTTGAGTGGACTAAACAAATAAGTATGGAACTGATCTTTGCTACAGCTAATCCGGACAAGGTTAGAGAAGCCTCTGAAATACTCGGTAAAGGTATTACACTAATTATGCCAAAGAAACTTGGTTACAAAGGAGATATTCCTGAGACCGGAGCCACCATTGAGGCAAATTCAAAGATGAAATGCCAGTTTATCTGGAACAAATTCAACAAGAGTTGCTTTGCAGACGATACCGCTCTGGAGGTTGCCTCACTGGGCGGTGCACCCGGAGTCTATTCCGCACGCTACGCCGGAGAGGGGCATGACTCCAAAGCAAACATTGCCAAGCTGTTAGCAGAGCTGGAAAAGGTAGATAAGAGAAAGAAGAATATACGCGCCGCAAGGTTCCGCACCGTCATAACACTCATCCACAAAGGGACGCTCTACACCTTCAACGGTGTAATGAACGGAACTATCGCGGAGAAAGAGAGCGGAGAGGGCGGGTTTGGTTATGACTCCGTTTTCATTCCTGAGGGTTGCAGCTGCACCTTTGCAGAGATGTCTGAAAATCAGAAAAATGCAATATCTCACAGAGGAATAGCGATGAGAAAACTGGCCCACTTCCTTTCTCAACTTTAAAGGCAGCAACGCCCATTAAACGCATTGAAGGGATGCTCACAAAAAGCAGGATCATAGTTCTTCACACCATTAAGCATTCAGACTCAGGGGTGGTGGTACAGTGTTACTCAGACACCAAAGGAAGATGCGCCTGCTACTTCTATCCAAAGAGCAAGCAGTCAAAGAGTTCCGTCACTTTCCCGCTCAACATTCTGGACGTTGTTCTCCACTCAAGACGGGGCGGAGAGGGTACTATGCCGCTTATAAAAGAGGCAGATACCGTCTTCCCGCTTGCTGATATTCAGACAGATATACGCAAGAACGCCATAGCGCTCTATATGTGCGAACTCATCTTAAGAAGCGTGCGTGAGAGTGAACCGGACCCGGGGCTTTTTGCCTTCCTCACCAACTCCGTCCTCATACTCAATGAGATTAAAGATGGGTGTGAAAACTTCCACCTGCACTTTACCGTCAACCTCTGTAAACTACTGGGTTACATGCCTCAAGACAATTACTCCCCGGAGAGAAAACACTTCAACTTTACTCAGGCGCAGTTTGTGGAAAAGTACCAGGAGGCCTTCTGTTTTGCTCCCGATGAATCTCAACTTCTGCACACCATCCTCTCCACTCCGCTTAAAGACATCCCAACCATCAAGTGCAGCGGAGAACTCCGCAACCGCTTTCTTACCAAGGTGTTGGAGTACTTCTCCTTCCACTCCGCACTCAAGACGGAACTTAAATCTTTGGGCGTACTTAGGGAACTCTTCATATAATTTCTATTTTTGCGTAAGATGGCTTCCAAGAGTTTTACACGGTTGGTAAACGGCGCCGCCCTCACCTTTGGAAAGAGGTTTCTGAAGGATGTTGAGCGGAGCAAAAGCCATGCGCCGGAACTTCAGCATGCCCTCTTTAACCACCTCATCTCCTGCGGAAAAGAGACCAAGTACGGGGCGGAAAAGCACTTCTCCGCAATTAAAGATTTTGAAGATTTCAGAAGGAGAGTTCCCCTTTGCCGTTACAACGATTTTGTTCCCTACATAGAGCGCCTCCGCCGCGGAGAAGACTACGTGCTTTGGAACCAGAGGGTGCGTTGGTTTGCCAAATCAAGCGGCACCTCTTCAGACAAGAGCAAGTATATCCCCATTACACCAGACTCGCTCTATATCAACCACTTTGGAGGAATGAAGCGGATGCTCTTCAATTATGTCCATCTTCATCCCGATAGTTTACTTTTCACCACCAAAGCCCTCACTTTGGGCGGAAGCGTGCAGCCGGATTCTTTAGCGCAGAATGGATTGAACATTTTTAACGGAGACCTCTCTGCAGTAATGCTAAAGAACTCTCCAAAGATGGCGGAACTTGTAAGAACCCCAAGCCGCCAGACCGCTCTTATTGCGGAGTTTGAGAAGAAGGTTATGCAAATTTGCAAAGAGTGCACAACGCAGAACGTCTCCAACTTTTCCGGAGTTCCAAGCTGGAATCTGGTTCTAATGAACAAAGTTCTGGAGTACACCCAAAAGAGCAACCTGCTTGAGGTATGGCCTCATTTAGAGCTCTTTATGCACGGCGGTATCTCCTTTGCCCCTTACCGTGAGACCTACAAAAAACTCATCCCAACTGAGAATATGCATTATCTGGAGAACTACAACGCCTCAGAGGGTTACTTTGCATTCCAGGATGAGTTTCCAAAAAATCCGCTTTCAGACAATGAGCAGGCTCAGATGCTGCTTACCGTAAACAACGGCATCTTCTATGAGTTCATACCGTTTAAGGAGATGACCAATGATAACGAGACGGATGCACTTAAGAGCGTTCCGCTTGAGGGAGTAAAGATTGGTATTGATTACGCCATAGTTATCACAACCTGCGGCGGCCTCTGGAGATACATGCCGGAAGACTGCGTGCGGTTCACCTCCGTAAACCCTTACAGGATAATAGTTTCCGGCAGAACCAAGCTCTACATCAACGCCTTTGGTGAGGAGCTGATGATAGACAACGCAGAGCGCGCCCTGCAGTCCACCTGCAAGAAGTTCAACCTCCAGGTTACAGACTTCACCGTTGCCCCGGAGTTTATGGGCATTGCCAGCGCCGGGACCGAGTCCGGCAGCACGGGAGCCGCGGAATCAGGCATGGGCAGCGGCACGTCCAGCGGGGGTGCATCGCAGCGCTTCTCGCTTCAACAGGGCTGCCATATTTGGGCCATAGAGTTCAGCGATTCGCAGCGCAATCCATGCAGCCCAACATTTGATTCTGCTGCCGTGGAAGAATTTGCAGACACGCTGGACCGTGAACTCACAGCCATCAACTCAGATTATGAAGCCAAGCGCAGCCCCGGCTCCACAATGCAGCGCCTCAAGATTTTACCTCTTGCTCCCGGCACCTTCCTCAAATGGATGCAGCAGAGAGGCAAACTCGGCGGCCAGAACAAAGTTCCCCGTCTCTGGAAGGACCAGACCTTCATCAACCAACTAAGGGAGATTAAGTTATAAGCCGTCCGGTCTCAAAATGAATGCGGGGAGAAAAACAATGAGTCAAAGGAAAAATATATTCAGAATAAATAATGGTAATAAGGGTTGCAGAATAGATAGTGGGAGAAGAAGAAAATGAATATAAATGATTTCATACATAGAATCTTTGAGATAAAGAGCGTGGAGGAGTTCAACTCCTTGGCTCTGCAAGCCTTTGAATACCAGCGGGAACACTGTGCCGTCTACAGGCAGTACCTGGAACTCACAGGCCGCCTTAACCTCACACCCAATAGCCCGTTTGAGATTCCCTTCCTCCCCATTCGCCTCTTCAAGTCCCAGGACGTTGTAACACCCCTCCCCACCACAACCGCGTCGGCCCAAAACGCTAAAGGTGTCCTTATTTCCGGGACACCTCAAGCACCCAGCACACCTCAAGCACCCGGGACACCTCAAGCACCCGGCACATCGTCAAGTGTTCCCGGTGTCCCTGTTTTCGGGACACCTGGCACAAAAAAGGCCAAAAACGTTCCCGGTGTCCCTGTTTTGGGGACACCTGGCACACCCATAACGTTCACCTCCTCCGCAACAACGGGGATGGTACCCTCCCACCACATAGTTCAGGATATCAGCATCTACGAGCAGAGTTTCCGTAACGCCTTCCATCATTTTTACGGAGAGAACTTCAACCTCCTCGCACTTCTCCCGTCCTACCTGGAGAGAGAAGGCTCCTCCCTGGTTTATATGGCAGATGCCCTCATCAAAGAGGCCCAACAGAAAGGCAACACAGGAGGCTTCTTCCTCTACAACCACCAGGAGCTCCTCTCCACCCTTAAAAGTCTTTCAGGGAAGACAATTCTCTTGGGAGTCAGCTTTGCCCTGTTGGATTTTGCAGCATTCATCAAACAACAAATACCGGAGAAAAAAGAGCGAGAACAGCTCTTCCGTAACGTCATCATAATGGAAACCGGCGGAATGAAGGGCCGTGGCAAAGAACTCCCCCGCAGTGAGTTACACAGCATCCTCTCAGACGCCTTCTCCACCGCCATCCACTCAGAGTACGGAATGTGTGAACTCCTCTCCCAGGCCTATTCTTTTCCGCTCAATAATAGCAACACAATCTTTGCTGCCACAGACAACAAAGCCCACATCCAACAAAACGATATTTCTGAAACAGGAATCTTTTCCACACCGCCGTGGATGCAGGTTGTACTCAGAGATTTACAAGACCCGTTCAAGATTCTGTCCTTTGAGGAGAACGGGCAGAGCGGAGGTATCAACATCATAGACCTTGCCAACATCGGCTCTTGCTGCTTCATAGAAACAGAAGACCGCGGAACCCTCTATCCCTCAGCCACTACCGCAACCCGCACCATCCACTCACCATTCACCGTAGACGGCCGCATCAAGAACTCCGAACTCCGTGGCTGCAACATGCTAATTGAATAAAAAAAACAGTGTCTCCGACAACAACAGGATGGACACTGCTTCCATAAAAGTCGGTCTAATAGACATTTCTTCTTCAGTTGTTAAATATTCTTTAACAACTGAATTATTATCTAACTGCCTGTTTATAAAGATTTTAAATATAATCAGGTGAGGATTCTGGAGAGAGGTCCTAAAAAAGGGATCCCGCTTTAATGGGCAGCTTGCAGTATCAGACTGGGCCCCCATCTTAAGTCGAATCCCTTCTGAATGCAAAGGTAATGAAACTATCGTTACTTGCAAGCATTTGAGTAAAATCTTTTAAGAATAGAAATTAAAAAAGGGATTCAACTTTAATGGGTAGCTTGCGGTTAGCAAACCGGGCCCCCATCTTAAGTGAATCCCTTCTGGGTACAAAGATACTGAAATGTTTTTGCTGGCAAAGGGTATCAATAAAAAACTTGAGGCACCGTTTGGCACCTCAAGTTTTAATGCTTCAAGAATTCTCTTCAGGCTTATGACTTTGTCTCTTGGGTCTCCTGCGCCTCCGTGCTGTTTTCTTCCGGTTCCTCTAGGGTTTCACCGGTGAAGGCTTTGACGTAGGTGTTAGCCAGAGTGCGGAGAGCCTTGCCCTCTTCCGTAGCACCGGCAGCCTTGTAAGTGTCTGAGAGCCAGATGAGGTAGTAGAGGTTCTTCTGAAGTCCCTCCCAGGAAGGA
>CAMHRD010000072.1 GCA_946187365.1 uncultured Bacteroidales bacterium | reverse complement strand
CTTAAGAACATCTTCAAGGAGATAGAGCAGGACTTAAACATATCTCTTTACGGAAAGAGCGGAAACCTTGAGGGGTGGGCAAAACAGGGAGTCTTCCTTCTGAATGCCATCCTCACGGTAAGAGCCAACTGCGCAGCCTCCCACAGCAAGATTGGATGGACCACCTTTACAGACAGCGTAATCTCCGCCATATCAGAGCGTAAGAGCGGCGTGGTCTTTATGCTCTGGGGCAATTTTGCAAAGAGCAAGAAGGCTCTTATAGATACCTCCAAGCACACCGTACTGGAGGCCGCTCACCCGTCACCTCTTGCCGGCGGAGCCTTCTTTGGCTGCCGTCACTTCTCAAAGTGCAACTCCATCCTAATGGCAGAGGGAGAGAGCCCTATAGACTGGAGCCTCTAGCCCCTTGCCCATATCTTCAATCTTTTTCTTAATTTTACACGTTAATAGAAGCAAAATTGAGAGAAGATATGCGTACTGCAATTTTTCCGGGATCATTTGACCCCTTTACTCTTGGACATCTGGATGTACTGGAATCTGCACTGAAACTCTTTGACAAAGTGATAGTTGCAGTGGGATACAACAGCAACAAAGCCACAAGCGGCTGGTTCCCGGTAGATATCAGAATAAAAATCATCAAAGACTCCGTAAAACCTTTTGGCAAAAGAGTAGACGTCTGCTGCTACAAGGAACTTACCATAGACCTCTGCCACCGCCTGGGAGTCAACTTCATAGTAAGAGGACTGAGAACCACCACAGACTTTGAGTTTGAAGGAGTTATAGCACAGGCCAACAAGGTTATGGACCCGGATATTGTAACCGTTTACGTTCAGGCCAGCCATGAGTACTCCTTCATCTCATCTACAGTTGTAAGGGATGTGCTCATCCACAACGGAGACGCAACCCCATTCCTGCCTAAAGGACTGGATATCAAAAAGTATATCAAACAGAGAAAGGAACTGAAAAAGTAGTGGCAAAACTATCTTACACGGTTAAGAGAGTTATTTTCACCCTGCTCCTTTTTGCACTCCTTGTGCCTGCAAAATTGAGCGGCCAGGCCACCCCTACCCTCATTCCCTCAGGCAAATACAAAATCACGATAGATCTTAAGGAATGCTCTACCCCCACCCTTTCAAAGGGAGATACGCTATATTTGAGTAAGTTCAGCTGGGATGATTTAAGCGGCATTGTTATAGACTCTGCTACTCTCGATAGAAAACTTAGGGCGTCTTTTGTTGGCCCTACCTACCCTATTGCCACCTATCCTGCTCAGGAGAAGGGCATATTTACCGCAGGTGAATATATAATCTCTGCCAAGAGAGGAGGTCAGCTTTTTAAGATCTTTTACTCTTCTTCCGCCGGCAATGATTTTAAGGAGAGTTACCGTGCACTGCCCTCAGAGAAGAGGTTCCAGGAATTTGAAAGAGTAAAGGGGAAAAGAGAGAAGAAAATCTCTGAAAATGACATCATTATCCCTTTACAGTTTTACAGCAGACTTGCCAAATACGATAAGAACTACTCAAAACAGCTTGCCTTCCAGGCAGAGAAAGAGGTTCCCAATTCACTGGCTTCCCTGCTTTTGAACAAATTACATCTTCCGTTTTCTGACAATGGTAAAAAGATTGCTTTGGCAGATGAGAGAATCCTCTACACCTCATCCGGAATGAGAGCATATATGACCATGCTAAGTTCCGCCTCTATAAAACCGGAAATTTCAGAAAGCCTTATAGATTACCTTCTTACAAACAGATACTTAACCTACGAACCGCTAAAGAATGCCATAATAAAGATGGCGTTTGACCATTTCTCCAAATCCAAGATGATGGCAGACGCATCTGCAGCGGTCTATGTTGCAAAGAAATACATCCTTTCATCAGAGTCATTCGCCAACTCAGAACTCATGAATGAGGCAAGATACTACGTTCTGACAAATGAGAGCACTCTGCTGGGGAAAACCGCACCGCCTCTTGCCCTAAAAGATACTGCCAACACTGTTCAGGAGCTTAGCCAGATGCGCGGAGAGACAACCATAATTTACTTCTTCTCAGATGATTGCAACTACTGTAAAGAAGAAACTCCACGGCTGGTAGAACTGCTCAATCAATACTCTTCTGCCCCAATCAATTTGTACACTGTGTATACCGGAACTGATGAGAAAAAGTGGAAAGAGTACCTCAATGAGAAATTCACCATCACCAATCCTCTTGTTATAAGAACAGATGTGGCGGATATAAACAGAGAGAGTAATTTCCCTGTAAGTTACGGAGTTGTAAGCACTCCAAAGATGTTCCTTTTGGATTATAATCAAAGGATAATAGGAAGAAACCTCAGAACGTCATCCTTAAATACACTCCTTAAGAGCAATGAACAGACGGCTCAGAAACAGATAAAGTTACTCACAGATATCTTCCCTCGGAGTAAAGATCTCTCCTTTGGAAATGAAGATATAGTACTTGCAAAGGCTACCGTAGACAAAATACTCTCTCAGCTCTATATGCCTAGAGATGAGGAGTTAATAAGAATAACATATTTATACCTGGCATCATCGGGCTACTATCCTAACCAGGAGGCCGCCGCCTATTTGGGAGAAAAATACATCTGCAAGAAGATGGACGAGTGGAAGGGAAATATCTTTGCAGAAAGAGTTTGTGACGCTGTAAGAGTCTTCAAAATGAACAAGTTGGGTGAGAAGGCAACAGATGTTCAGCTCTATGACATTGCAGACAACCCCGCTTCTCTGCTTTGGGGAGATAAGAAGAAAGTACTATTCTTCTACAGCACTACCTGCGGAGTATGCTCTGAGATGTTGGAATCTATTAAGAAATCATATTGGAAATATGGCAATAAAGTCTCGTTTACAGGTATTTATGTAGGAAGCAACAAAAAGGATTGGAGACACTATGTAAACGAACACAACTTACTGTTCCGCCAACTGTATGACAGGGAACAACTTGGCTGCCTGGCAGAGAAATATGACATATCATCCGTTCCGCACATATATCTTTTAGATAGTGATAACACGGTAATTGCCAAGGATATAAGCGCAGATGATCTGGCAAAACTTTTAGAAGAAACTATAAAATAGAAACAATATGCTAACCGGAAAGTATCAGGAATTTTACGAGAAACTAACAGCATTTATCCCTAAAGAGAGAATCTTTCACGATCCTCTCACAACACTGGCCTTTGGAACAGACGCATCTTTCTACCGCCTCATTCCAAAGATGGTGGTAAGAGCCTACTCCTCCACAGAGGTAAGGCAGATAATGATGGCAGCCAATCAGATGGCTATTCCATTGACTTTCAGAGCAGCGGGAACATCTCTCAGCGGTCAGTCAATCTCAGACTCCGTACTCGTAGTCTGCACCCACGGATTCAGAAAGCACGCCATAGCTCCTCACGGAGAACGCATACGTCTTGAGCCGGGAATCAGAGGTGCAATGGCCAACCGCCTGCTGGCAAAGTACGGAAAGAAGATTGGTCCGGACCCTGCTTCAATAGACTCCGCAATGATTGGAGGTATTGCGGCAAACAACGCCAGCGGAATGTGCTGTGGTACAAGCCAAAACTCCTATAAAACCATCGCGGATATAAATATCATACTTCCGGACGGAACAGACCTTGATACTTCCAAAGCAGAGTCTGTCAATGTTTTCCGCCGCCGTCATGCAGATATTGTTGAGGGGCTGGAGAAGATTTCAAAGAGGATAATGGCAGATAACACTCTGAAAGAGAGGATAGAGCGCAAGTACAAGATTAAGAATACTACCGGTTATTCACTCAACGCTTTTGTAGATTACTCAGACGGAATAGATATTCTCAAGCACCTTATGATAGGCAGCGAGGGAACTCTTGCCTTCATATCCAGCATCACTTACAACACCGTAGACAACCTCAAATTCAAGGCGTTGGCGCTGGTTATCTTCCCAACCATAAGGATTGCCTGTGAGGCCGTTCAGCAACTTAAGCAGAACCCTGTTTCCGCAGTTGAACTCATAGACCGCGCCTCCATAAAATCTGTAGAAAATGCTGCCGGCGTACCGGAGTTTTTGAAGACCCTGCCGGATGGAGCCTGCGGACTTCTGGTGGAGATAACAGAAGAGGATAAACCGTCTTTACTTGGTAAGATTAAGAGACTTACAGCCGTTCTCTCTCAGTTTGAGACTGTGGTTCCTTTTGAATTCACCATGGATGAAAAGGAACAGGCAACACTGTGGAAGGTTAGAAAAGAGACGCTTCCAACGGTTGCGGGAATGAGGAAGGTTGGAACCACTGCAATAATTGAGGATATCTGTTTCCCTGTACCTCGCCTGGGTGAGGCGGTTACAGACCTCAGAGAGCTCTTTGACAGAGACGGTTACAGTGATGCGGTAATCTTCGGACACGCCCTTGCAGGTAACCTCCACTTTATGTTCAACCAGGATTTTGGAAACGAGGCAGAGGTTAAGAAGTATGCAAAATTCATGGATGATGTTGTAGATCTTGTAGTTACAAAGTATGACGGCTCACTCAAGGCAGAGCACGGAACCGGCAGAAATATGGCTCCGTTTGTGGAGAAGGAGTGGGGAGAGCAGGCTTACGCCTTAATGAAGGAGATTAAGCAACTCATAGACCCTAAGGGAATTATGAACCCTGGAGTAATCCTCAACACAGACCCGGCCGCTCATATAAAGAACCTCAAACCTTGTCCTCAGACAACGGAGACCATAGATAAGTGCATGGAGTGCGGCTTCTGTGAAAAGAACTGCGTATCAGAGGGTTTGACCTTCTCTCCAAGACAGAGGGTTGCAGCCTACAGAGAGATTACCCGTCTGCAGAGAAGCGGCACCAATGAGGCAGATCTGGCCATTATGCTCCAGAAGTACAAGTACCTTGGAGAGGTTACCTGCGCAACAGATTCCCTCTGTGCCGTAGCCTGCCCTGTTAAAGTAGATAACGGAAAGCTTACCAAGGAGTTACGTCACCAGTCACATACAGAGAAACAGGAAGATAAGGCAACCAATCTTGCAAAGAACTGGAACAGAGTTGTATGGTGGATGAGAGCAGCCTGGAACATCTCCTACGCCCTCAGAATCATTATGGGTAAGAGAGTTATGGGCTTCTTTGCGGGCCTTGCAAGAAAGATTACCAAACTCATACCAAGATGGAATCCAAGTTTCCCAGCCGGAAACAGCAGAATATCAAGTGCTAAGCTGGAGGGAACAGAGAACGCAGGCAACAGAGAGAAAGTTGTTTACTTCCCAAGCTGCCTCACCCGTTCAATGGGTAACAGCAAGGAGCAGAAAGATGCAAGAACTCTTACAAAACTCACAGACCAGTTGCTCCGTAAAGCAGGTTATGATGTTGTATATCCAAAGAACCTCAAGCACCTCTGCTGCGGAATGGCCTTCTCCAGCAAGGGCTATGTAAAGGCCGGCAAGTACCTGAGCAACAACCTCTATGAAGCACTCAAAGAGGCATCTGAAGATGGCAAACTCCCTATCCTCTCAGATATGACACCTTGCCTTTACACCGCAAAGAGCAACTTTGGAGATAAGCTCACACTCTACGAGCCGGCAGAGTTTACAAAGAAGTTCCTCATTCCACGTCTGAATATCAACAAGATAGACAGAAGCATAGCAGTATTTGCAGTATGTACCTCCAAGAAACTGGGCGTAGATAAGGATATTGTAGATATTGCAAACCTCTGTGCTACAAAGGTTAAGGTAATGGATACCAACTGCTGCGGATTTGCAGGAGACAAGGGATTCTTCACACCTGAACTCAACGATTGGGGACTCAGAGACTTAAAGAACCAGGTAGAGGGCTGCACAGAGGGCTACGCCACCAGCCGCACCTGCGAAGTAGGTCTGACGGACCACAGCGGCATCCTCTTCAAGAACCTGCTCTACCTTGTAGACGAGGCCTCCACTCCAAAGGCATTGTAAAATGCAACTATTTGAATATTTTTGCATCTAATTAAAGCGACCATGCAAGACGCACACATTGGGGGTGTTCTGGTTTTGACATCAGATTAATTGGTCAGCAAGCGTGCAGAGCGTTGGAAGAAGAGCTCTTTAAACTTCAACTTTCAGCCATTAGTTGGCAACAACAACTATGCACTCGCTGCGTAATCTGCCAAGCAGACGCGCTTAATCCTTGAGGGTCAAGGACCTTCGGACGAGTATCCCGCCCTGCTTTCAGTTCTCTTGGGCAAGGCATACGGGGTATCATCTAAAGAGAAATGCCGGAACGGACTCCTTTAAAGTTCCGAAAGATTAAAAGGATAAGTTGAGGCTTTGCCCGCTCCGGGGCG
>CAMHRD010000071.1 GCA_946187365.1 uncultured Bacteroidales bacterium | reverse complement strand
ACCCTTGAGGAAATCTTCACCAAGGATATCAACGCTGTAATGCAGAAGAACATCAATATGGAGTATCCTGCTGGTTACTACTCAGGTTCAGATCCTCGTCCTTACTGGACAACTCAGAAGATCAACAGCAACGTTGGTACCGCTATGCTCCTTACCAACACTCATAAGGGCTTCCAGAACTCTCTCACCGCTCAGTTGACTAAGAACGCTAGCAGAGGTTTCTCAGGTAGCATCGCTTACACTTACACTGTTGCTAAGGACGTTACTTCCAACCCTGGTTCTACCGCTTCATCTGCATGGAGCTCCAACCCTGTAAACTCTTACCTCAACGACCCTGAGCTTGCAGCATCTAACTTTGCTGTTCCTCACAGAATTGTAGGTAACCTCTCTTACAGATTTGAGTGGCTCAACCACCTTGCAACCACCGTATCTCTCCTCTACACCGGAAGTGCACAGGGCAGATGCAACTGGACATACTCTAACGATATGAACAAGGATGGTTACACTGCAGATATGATGTACATCCCTAACAACGCAGCAGACATTAAGTTCGTAGATGCAACTTACAGCTGGACAGACGGTAATGGCAAGAAGGTTAATGTTCTTGTTCCTGCAGCTCGTCAGGCTGAGGCATTCTGGCAGCTGGTTGAGGGCAACTCTTACCTCCGCAGCCACAAAGGCCAGGTTGCTAAGAGATTCGGTTATGTTGCTCCTTGGCACAACAGATGGGACTTCAAGTTCATGCAGGATATCTTCACCAACATTGGTGGCAGAAGATACACCATTCAGGCTAGCTTGGATATCATCAACGTTGGTAACCTTCTTAACAAGAACTGGGGCGCTTACAGAAGCATGGCTTCTCAGAGCTATGACAACCTCCGCCCTCTTACCTTCGTTAACAACAACGGTGGCGTTCCATCCTACAAACTCAACGCCAGCGCAACTGCTAACGACCCTAACAGCGTTGTAGACAACTTCCTCAACGCAAACTCTTGGAAGAAGACTGCTTCTACAAGCTCAACTTGGGGAATGCTCCTCGGTGTTAGATTCATCTTCTAATCCCGATAGGGCAAAACAAATTAAGGGAGATCTTTCGATCTCCCTTTTTTTTAGCCCATTTAAAAACGTTATCAATTACTTCTTGGCGGCGTAGGCGGCGGCAAGTTGTACAAGGTGCTGGAAGATTGGGAGGAAGGTCTTGTCTCCCGTACTTACAAACCCCTCCGGATGGAACTGAACTCCGAATGACTTACCGTCCTGGCTCTCAATGGCTTCAATAATGCCGTCCTTTGCAGTTGCCGTTACCTTGTAACCCGGGGCAACATCTTTGACTGCCTGGTGGTGGAAGGAGTTGACGGCAATGTCATTCTCTCCTAAGAGCTGTGCCATCAATGAACCCTTTTCAATTTTAATTGTGTGGCTGCCGTAATTTCTCGGACCGTTCTGGCGGTGCTGGATTGGGTTCTCAATCTCTGACGGAATGTCTTGAATAAGAGTGCCTCCCATTGCTACGTTGAGAACCTGCACACCACGGCAGATACCCAGAAGAGGAATCCCTTTGGCTACCGCTTTTCTGATGAGGATAATCTCATATTCGTCTCTGTCCGGTACAACTTCTCCAAGATAGGGACTTGGCTCTGCTCCAAAGTAGAGAGGAGAAATATCCTCTCCGCCAATCAATACTATGCCGTCTATCTGATTAAGATATGCATCTATCTCCTCCTCAGATTTGGTAAGCGGAATTACAACAGGAAGACCTCCGGCGCGGCGTACTGAGTTAATGTAAGTTGTTCCCGCTCTGACACTTCCGCTCTCTACAAAGCTGGATACTCCAATAACTGGTTTCTTCTGTGCGTATGATGAAGAAACAAAGCAGAAGGATAAAACTGCTGCAAATAGAAGTGATATGTTTAGTCTCTTTTTCATAATGCTCTATTTATTTACGTGTCCACCCTCCGAATGATTTTTCCTCTCTCTCTCCAAACTCCTGGTTGAGTCCAACAACCTTTCCGTTCTCCATAACAAATGTTACTTCAAATCCATGGCCGTCACTGCGGAAGGTGTAGGTTGTTCCGCTCTTGTGTTTGAGAGGTTTCTTCCACTCTTTAACATCTTTGTACTTAGCGGGTTGGTGATAGAGTTTGCCTTTCTCACAGGTAATGATTATATCTCCGAACGGAGCCTCTTTTGTGTAGATGCCTGCAAAGATCTTATTGTCTGCAACTTCCGGCTCTACCTTAGGTTTAGGTTTTGCGTTTCTCTCTTTGATTACCTTATCCCTGTACTCTGTGTAATCTTTCCAATAGTCCATGCTCCAGTCTTTTAGCGGCTCCTCAGCACCTCTTACAAGGTCTATCACCCTTCTCATAATTGCATATCTAGGAGAAGAGGTAACCTCTGAATTTACCAGCACAACTCCTGCAAGTTTCAACTCCGGAACATAGTAGCAGATGGCTGTCATTCCCCAGGCGGTACCGGTGTGGAAGAGCAGACGGTAGTTGTGGTTCTGCTCTATAAACCAGCACATTCCGTAGAGGCGTACCATTGAGGAATCCTGGCTGGTGATGGTGTATCCTCTGTGAAGAGGGAGCATTGCTTTGCGCGGCATGATAAAGGTGGTATCAACAACTTTGCCCTCACTATCGCGATTAACAATATAGCCATCATTGCAGTGGAACTGAGCATATTTGATGAGGTCTTCCGCAGTTGAGCAGAGGCTTCCTGCAGGGCCTATGACAGTGAGCCAGTTAAGAGCCTGCTCGTCTCCGTAGAGAGGAGGAGTGATGCTCTTGCCGCCTCCAATATACTCGTAATCGTGAGGGGTAGCAACATCCTTACTGTTGGCGTAACCGTCTGCGTTCATGGAAGATGAGTTCATTCCCAGAGGTTTGAAAACTCTCTCACGTACATTCTCTTCCCAACTCTTGCCGGTGAACTTCTCAATGATTTTGCTGCAGATTACAAAGGTTATGTTGTTGTAGTCGTATGCCGAACGGAAACTGAAACCGGGCTCCAGAAGGCCTAACATTGTGTAGGTTTCATCTCTGTCATAGCCAAGGTTGCCAAAGTATGTACCGGCCTCATCTACAAGGCCTGTGGCGTGGAGCATGGCATCTCTTACCAGCATGTTGTTGGTTACATAATCGTTGTTCTTGAACATCTGGAAATCCGGCAGGATGTTCTTAACGGTGTCTGTCCATTTGAACTTGCCCTCATTCACCAGCTGGGCCATTACGGTGGCTGTGAAAGATTTTGATATTGAGGCAATTTGGAAGACAGTAGTTGTGTTGATTGGGTCTCCCGGATTGTTTACAACGGGCTTCACTCCGGCCTGGGTCATCTTGCATTCGTCAAACCTTACTCCCTGAAAACCAACGCCGTTGGCAGGGCGTAACTCCTTAACTCCGTAACCCTTTTTGAAGATCACCTTGTTGTCTACTGATACGGCCATTGCAAAACCGGGCAGCTGCCAGGTCTTCATAACCTGCTGAGCATACTCGTCAATCTTTGTTGCAATATCACTTTGTTGAGCAAACAGACCTGCACTCAGGCAAAGTCCCACTGTAAGAATTAAAAGACGTTTCATAATAAAAGCATTTGCACTTCCTAACAAAGTTAAGAAGATTATGCTAATTCAATTCTAAAATCTGTAATTTTACAACTGTAAAAAAGAGATTATGGCAAAGGTTAAGAAGGCGTTTTTCTGCAATAACTGCGGATATGAGAGTGCCAAGTGGCTGGGACAGTGTCCCTCCTGCGGGCAGTGGAACACAATGGTAGAGGAGGTTATTCAAAAGGGTGACGGCCCAACCTCCAAGAGTGCAACCTTCTCTCCTCAGAGCGCTCATCCCGTTAAACTCTCTGAGATTAAGGGAGATATGGCGGAGGAGAGGCTGCTGCTTTCTGCCGGGGAGTTTGACCGTGTGCTGGGCGGCGGCATTGTGAAGGGCTCGCTGGTTCTGATTGGCGGAGAGCCGGGCATTGGAAAATCTACCCTCTCACTTCAGATCCCTCTCTTCTGCGATGGTCTTCGTACCCTATATGTCTCCGGTGAGGAGAGTTCCCGTCAGATTAAGATGCGTGCAGACCGCCTGGGCGGAGAGCCGGAGAATGTAACCGTGCTATCCGAGACCTCTCTGGAAAATATACTGGACCAGGCCAAAGCGCTTGCTCCTCAACTGCTTATAATTGACTCCATTCAGACTATCTTCTCTCAGCTTGTAGACTCTTCTGCAGGAAGTGTTTCTCAGGTGAGGGAGTGCGCCGCATCTCTTTTAAGGTTTGCAAAAGAGACCTCAACGCCGGTCATAATCATTGGTCACATAACAAAAGACGGCACCATTGCAGGTCCAAAGGTTCTGGAACATATTGTAGACGTAGTGCTTCAGTTCGAGGGAGATACACGCCACTCCTTCAGAATTTTAAGGAGCATTAAGAACCGTTTTGGAGCCTCTGCGGAACTGGCTGTTTATGAGATGACCTCTTCCGGTCTTAAGGAGGTGCTCAACCCGTCGGAGATGTTCATCTCCACTCACGGAGAGGAACTCAGCGGCTGTGCGGTCTCTGCAACTCTGGACGGTACCCGTCCGTTCCTCATTGAAGTTCAGGCGCTTGTGAGTACAGCAGCCTACGGTACGCCTCAGCGCTCAGCCACCGGTTTTGATGTGAGAAGGATGAATATGCTGCTGGCCGTTCTGGAGAAGAGGGTGGGCTTTAAACTGAGTGCAAAGGATGTCTTTTTGAATATGGCTGGCGGTATAAGAGTTACAGATCCGTCATGTGATTTAGCTATCGTGATAAGTATTCTTTCTTCCAACTTTGATGTACCTGTAAGCCAGAAGATTGCCTTTGCGGCAGAGATTGGCCTCTCCGGTGAGGTACGCCCCGTTTCTCAGATAGAGAGAAGGATTGCAGAGGCGGAAAAGCTTGGTTTTGAGAAGATTTACATCTCCTCCTACAATCAGAAAGAGGAGAGACCTCACAAAAAAATTAAGGTTATCCGCTGCTCCACCATCCCTCAGATAGTCCGCGATATCTTCCAACAATCCTAACTATTTAGGGGCTATGCGGTAGAGGTAGTAGGCTATGAAGGCGTAGATGACGTTAGGGAGCCAGAGGGCTATGAACGGCGGGAGGGTGCCTGAGTAAACGAACATCTGGGAGAAACGGAGGAAGAGGATATAGGAGAAGCTGAGCGCTATTCCAATTCCTATGTTCATACCAATTCCGCCGCGTCTCTTCTTGGAGGAAAGTGATACTCCTATGAGCGTTAGGATGAAGGCGGCAAAAGGCATTGCCCAGCGGGTGTTCTTCTCAATGAGAGAGTACTGGATGGTGTCATCTCCGCGGAGCCTCTGATCTTTGATAAGTTTTCTCAGCTGACGGGCAGGAAGTGCCTGCACTGTGTTTTTCTTTCTGTAGAAATCCTCTATGGTTAAGGCAATTACGGTGTCTCTCCTCTTTCCTGCGGAGACGCTCTCCACTCCCTCATCATACTGACGGAGAACGTAATCTTTCAGAATCCATCCCTGCATTGTGGAGTCCCTCTGCGCCTCGTTGGCGGAGAGCTTGGACTTAATATCGTGACCCTCAATGTTTTCCAGCGTAAAGCCGTAAGCGGTGTTGTTGAATGGGGAAAAACTCTGCACGTAAACAAAAGTTCCCGGAGCAATCTGGTAGTGGACGTTGCGGCTGCCCGCCTCGTACTTTGCCTTAACGTATTTGTTCTCAAAGGCTAATCTGCCTCTGTTGCATGGAGGTACAACATAGAGGTTCAGAATGAGCGTAAAGAGGGCAATGGCGGCAGATGAGATGAAGTACGGCCACATAAACCTCTTAAAGCTTATGCCGCCCGCCAGTATTGCAATAATCTCCGTGTTTGCCGCCATCTTTGAGGTAAAGAAGATTACCGTAATGAAGACAAACATTGGGGAGAACATATTTACAAAGTAAGGGATGAAGTTTGCATAGTACTGGAGGATAATCAGATGGATAGGGGCCTGATGGTCTACAAACTTATCTATCTTCTCACTGAGGTCAAAGATGATGACAATGCCGATTATGAGCAGCAGAGCAATAGCATAGGTACCAATAAACTTCTTTATGATGTACCTGTCTATGGTTGTAATCTGAGGCTTGAAGTCTCTGATTTTCTGCTTTATGCTCTCTATATTGAAGGTCATCCTCTTGTTATCTTGTTATTCTTTGGGAGAGTTTACCAACAACGCTCTCTTTCCAGACCTTGAAGTCTCCCTGCAAAATATGCTCCCTTGCCTTTGTAACCAAATCCAGATAGAAGGCCAGGTTGTGGCTGCTGGCTATCTG
>CAMHRD010000070.1 GCA_946187365.1 uncultured Bacteroidales bacterium | reverse complement strand
GGAAGCCTTGTCCCTAAGGAACTTACGCTTTGTGCAAAGGAGGGTGCTACCGTTGTCTCCTCTGCAGATATGGATTTGGATGAGCAGTGCGCACTGATGAAAGAGTTCTATGACAGGGGTAAATTCATTGTGAGACTTCACACCGGAGATCCTTGCATATTCGGAGCAATTCAGGAGCAGATGGCCTTCTTTGATAAGCATAATATGTCTTACCACATAACTCCCGGAATATCATCATTTTTGGCAGCTGCTGCGGAACTCAGAAGCCAGTTCACCATTCCGGAAAAGTGTCAGACAATCATACTTACACGTGGAGAGGGGAGAACCCCAATGCCTGAGCGTGAGAAACTCCATCTTCTGGCCAGAAGCAACAGCACAATGTGCATATTCCTCTCCGCTGCAATAGTGGATGACGTGCAACGTGAACTTCTTATGGAATATCCTGAATCTACGCCTGTTGCAGCCTGCTACCACCTCACATGGCCTGATCAGATAATCTATCGCGGAGTACTGAAAAACCTATCAGATATAGTCCACAAAAACAAACTCACCCTTACCACAATGCTGGTGGTTGGAGAGGCAATAGACAACCGCCAGGGTCTCTCAGAACTCTACTCAAAGAACTTCACCCATCTCTTCAGAAAGGCAAAAGGATGATTTTGGTATTCGGAGGCACAACGGAGGGGCGCATAGCCGTAAAGGAACTGGAGGAGTCTGGCTCCCTTTACTTCTATTCCACTCACGATGGAGAACAGCATCTCTCTGTAAGTAACGGAGTTATAATAAGCGGTGCAATGACTGCGGAGGGTATGGAGACCTTCTGCAGAGAGAATGATATCAGACTCATTATAGATGCCGCACATCCCTTTGCATCCGAACTTCATTCCAACATAGAGAAGGCAAGCAGGCACGTAAAAGTTCCAGTTATTAGATTTGAAAGAATCTATCCCAAGAGAGATTTCCGTTTTATCTGGTGTGAAGATTTTTCAGATGCGGTAGAGAAACTGAAGGGTGCAAAGAGGGTTCTCTCCACGGCCGGAGTAAAATCTATCGGGAAGTTAAAAGGCCTGGCAGAGAGCGGAATAGAGGTGTTCCATCGCATACTGGAGCGTGAGAGTTCCATTAATCTTGCAAAGAGAGAGGGGGTAGATGAGGCGCACATTTGCTACTACAGCAAAGAGGAGGATCAGTCCAAGGTGCTGGAAAAGATTAAGCCGGATGCTCTTCTTCTTAAGGAGAGCGGTCTTTCCGGAGGTTACAGTGAGAAAGTTGAGGCGGCCCTTAAAATTGGAATCAGAATTTTTGTAATTAAGAGACCTTCTCTGCCTGAGGAGTTTATAACGGTTAACGGCCCTTACGGAATGAGGCGAATGGTGGAAAAACTTCTGCCGGAGTTCTATCCTCTTCACAGCGGACTTACTACGGGAAGCTGTGCTACCGCTGCCGCCATTGCGGCCGCAACTTCACTTGTTGAGGGCACTTTCACAAATATGGTTTTCCTTCTTCTTCCCAACGGTGAAAGCATCCCTGTTGAGACCGTTAACGCGGAAGTGGGCCACGCATACGTTGTAAAGGACAGCGGAGATGACCCGGACGTAACTGACAAGATGGAGATTCACTCAAGAGTGGAACTTCTTAAAACCTCAGATATTGAGATAGTTGGAGGAGAGGGAGTTGGACGCATAACTCTGCCCGGCTTTGATTATCCTCCGGGTGAGGCGGCAATAAACAAGGCCCCAAGAAAGATGATAGAAGATAACCTCAGAGCAAGATTTTCCAATAGAGGTTTTAAGGTAACCGTCTCTGTTCCGGGTGGTGAGGAGATTGCTCACCGCACCTTTAATCCTCGTCTTGGTATTGAAGGGGGAATAAGCATTATTGGGGTAAGCGGCATAATTAAACCCTTCTCCGAGGAGAGCTTTGTAAGCTCCATAAGAAAGTGTATGGAGGTGGCTAAAGCCTCTAATAGCGAGCGTGTTGTAATAAACAGTGGAGCAAAGAGCGAGGGGTGTCTTAAGAGGTTTTACAACACACTTCCGCCACAGGCTTTTGTGCAGTACGGGAACAAGATAGGAGATACCATTTCCATTGCAAATGAACTAGGATTCAAACTTATCTCTCTTGGCATTATGCTGGGTAAGGCGGTAAAACTTGCAGAGGGCAACCTGGACACTCACAGCAGCAACGTTACAATTAACAGAGATTTCATTGCCTCGGTTCTCAAAGAGTCCGGCTGCTCGGAGGAGATAGTTAACAAGGCCTACACCATAACACTGGCAAGGGAACTCTGGGAGATTGTGCCTGCAGAGAATATGCAATCCTTTGTAAATACGGTAATTACAAAGTGCCACAAGGTCTGCTCTCCAAACTCTCCAAACGCAGAACTGACGGTTCTTTTGATAAGTGAAAACGGCTCTATTTTCTTTTGATTAACTTTGAAATGTAAACGATATGAAAATTTTAAGAAAGACACTTCTGATACTGACTGCAGTCACCCTGCTTTTTGGTTGCAACTCAAACAAAAAGATATCCAAAGAGACCGCTGCGGATATTGCTGCAATAACGGACTCTGCGGCTCTTATCTCTCCAACTTACGCCAAGGGTTTCTCCGTTGAGTACATCAAGGATGGAATCCGCCTTGTGGAGATTAAGGACCCTCAGAGTGATGACTCGGAGCAAATGCCTATAGGCTACCGCTTTGCGCTGGTTCCAAAGGGGTTGCAGGAGACCATCTACGCTCCTCTTATTCCGGATGATTATACCGTTGTGAAGGTTCCTCTTCAGAGAACCATTGCAATGACACTGCTTCAGATCTCCGCCTTTACCGCACTTGAGGCTCACGATTATCTTACGGCAATCACCAGCACCAAGAACCTCTTTAACAAGGACTTGCTGGAGAGGGTAAAGAACGGCAAACTGCAGAAGATTGGACAGGAGGGGAACTTTGACCAGGAACTCATTATGGCCGCCAACCCGGAGGCCATCTTCATATCTCCGTTTAAAAGAGGGGGTTATGACGCCATTAAGGAGACGGGTATTACTCTGATTCCTTATCTTGGATACAAAGAGTTGCAGCCGCTGGGACAGGCGGAGTGGATTAAATTCATTGCAATGTTCATTGGCAAGGAGAAGTTCTCCAATGAACTCTTCTCTCAGATAGAGAACAACTATCTTAACATGAAGAAGTTGGCCAATGATGCCACCACCCGTCCTACAGTATTCAGCGGAGAGATGCACTCCGGCAACTGGTATGCAGTTGGCGGAAAGAACCACCTGGCTCAGATCTTCAGAGATGCCGGAGCGGACTATCTGATAGATGATGACAACACCGGCGGAGTAAACATAGAGTTTGAGAAGATTTATGCAACCTGCGCAAAGGCAGACTATTGGAGAATCCTCAACTCCTTCTCCGGAGATTTCTCATACGATGCCCTTAAAAAGTCTGAGCCAAGAAACGTACTCTTTGATGCCTTCAAAAAGAAGAGGGTAATCTACTGCAACATGAAGCAGACCCCTTACTATGAACTTGCACCGGTACATCCGGACCTTATACTCAAAGACTTTATTGCAATCTTCCACCCAGAACTTGTGGAGGAGGATTACCAGCCAACATTCTATAAACTGCTTAAATAGTACTACCTAAATAGTTATGTTTAAAAGGGGCGGTAAACTCATAATACTTGTTGTACTGATTCTGATTCTTCTGATTCTGAATCTGCTGCTCGGTAGTGTGAAGATACCGGTAAACGATACGCTCAGCATTCTCTTTGGAGACCGCTCCAACGAGATATTCTCCAACATAATTTTAAAATCCAGATTACCGCAGGCACTTGTTGCAATAGTTGCCGGAGCGGGATTGGCGGTAAGCGGACTTCAGATGCAGACCATCTTCCGCAACCCGCTTGCAGGTCCTTCCGTTCTGGGTATCTCCAACGGAGCCAGCCTGGGTGTTGCAATGGTGGTTCTGATGTCCTCATCACTTGCCGGAGTCTCCTTAAGCAGAATGGGTTACGTGGGAGATGCCGCCATCTCAGTTGCTGCAATAATTGGCTCTCTGGCGGTGATGGCTCTTATTGTTTACATAGCCAGAAAGGTTAAGGGCAACGTAACGCTTCTTATCATTGGCGTTATGATAGGATACCTTGTAACAGCCATAGTCGGAGTCTTAAAGTTCTTCTCTTCAGAGGAGGATGTTAAGGCCTACGTTGTTTGGGGACTGGGCTCATTTGCAAGAGTTTCCGGAGATCAGATGCTGCTCTTTGTAACTATGATGATTCTGCTTCTGCCTCTGAGTTTTCTACTTGTTAAGAGTCTTAACCTTATGCTTCTGGGAGACGATTATGCAAAGAACCTGGGGCTTAACGTAAGCCGTGCCAGAACTCTGGTAATCTTAAACTCCGGAGTCTTAGTTGCCATAGTAACAGCATATTGCGGCCCTATAATGTTCATAGGTCTTGCGGTTCCTCACCTTTGCCGTGCACTCTTTAAGAGTTCAGACCACAAGGTTCTGGTTCCCGCAACCATGCTGGCGGGAGCAGCCCTTGCACTTCTCTGCTCACTGGTTGCAAGGATGCCGGGCTTTGAGGGAGCGCTTCCTGTAAATTCCGTAACGGCCCTGATTGGCGCCCCAATAATTGCATCTGTAATTTTTAGAAGGAGGAAAGAGAATGACGGAGAATAAGACCCAAACAACAGAAGCTATGGAGACGGTAACCCTCATGAATCTCTCTATTGGTTATAAAACCAAGCACTCCGTTAAAGAGGTTGCAAAAAACATTAATGCCTCTCTTAAAAGCGGCCTCCTTACCTGCCTCATAGGGCCAAACGGCATAGGTAAATCTACTCTTCTCAAGACATTATGCGCCTTCCAGCCAAAACTGGACGGAGAGGTTTACATAGATGGCAAATCTATAAGTTCCTATACAGATAAAGAGTTTTCCAAGAAAGTGGGCGTTGTCTTAACCCACCGTCCTCAAATTCAGAATATGACGGTGGAGGAGCTGGTCTCTTTGGGCAGAAGCCCTTACACCGGATTCTGGGGAAAGCTGGAGGATGAAGACCGTCAGATAATTAACGCCGCCATTAAACAGATAGGTATAGAATCTTTAAAGGATAGAATGATTCAGACCCTCAGCGATGGTGAACGTCAGAAAGTAATGATAGCCAAAGCTATAGCACAGCAAACCCCCATCATCTGTCTTGACGAACCTACCGCCTTTTTGGACTTCCCCTCTAAGATTGAAACTATGCAGCTCCTTAAAAGACTCTGCAAAGAGAGTAACAAAACCATCTTCCTCTCCACTCACGATCTGGAACTTACGCTTCAAATTGCAGACCGTATCTGGCTGATGCAAAAGGGGAGCATCTTTGTAGGCACGCCTAAAGAACTGGCAGAAAGCGGAGAACTCTCCGCCTTCATAGAACGTGAAGGCATAACTTTTGACAAATCCCTTTTAAGGGTCATTATTAAGCGTTAGCAGCCCTGCCCGCCGCCTCACCCAAAGAAACTATCTTCCCGGAATCTTAGAACACAGAGTTCCAAACTGCTCTCTGAGCCCTGTCATTCTGCTTGGCGTTCATCTTACCAAAGTTCCACTTCACGCCGAACAATATGTAACGTCCCATAATGAGCCTGTAGGAATCTTCCTCATAATTATCTGTTACAGTGTGGATTCTGTTCCGTTGCTGGTTGAGAATATCTCTAACTTTAAAGCTGAGGTTAAAGGCTCCTATATTCTTGGAAACTTCTAAATTCCATCTCCACAGAGGTTTGCCGTAACCCTTCTCGTAGCCGGTGTAGGTGTGGAGTCCAATATCTGTAGAGAACTCATAACCATTATTTGTAGTATAACTTCCCTCTGCAGTAAAATGTGAGACTAACGTCTTGGTATTTATCCTCTTATTCAAAGAATAACGGAAAATTTCTCCGGTTGTTCCCGCACCAAATGAGAAGAAGTACTGCTTCTGATTACACTTTATGCTGAAACCTACAGCAGGAGAGAAGTTGTTGGTTGTGCTCTTCTTAAAGCCGCTTGCACCGCTGTAAAATCTGCTGCCTTTGCTGTCTCCCCAGAACTGCTCCATAAAGGCTTCGTAGTCAAAAGTATCTTTGTCCAACCCAGGAAGTGTTCCGGTTGGCTGATAACTTGTGTAATAGGAATAATTGACGTCTCCGCTCAGAGTCAAAGACCATATCTTCTTGGAATCCAGCGGAGTGGTATATCTGGTTATCAGATAGGTGGAAATAGAAGGATCCTTGGTGTTCACCGGAATGGAGTAACGTATTCCGTCACTGTCATACCAGGTGGCGTTGCTTATAGTTTTATT
>CAMHRD010000069.1 GCA_946187365.1 uncultured Bacteroidales bacterium | reverse complement strand
AAACTCTGCTGGGCCACCAGCGTAAGTGCCTCCGGACTTACCTTTAAAATTTTGCGCCCTTCGAATTCACCGGAACTCACCAGTTTCTCTGAGCCGGGAATCTTGTAATATTCAGTGGTGTCCTCACCAAGCTGAAACATAGGTTCATATTTGAATGCCATAATTCTGTATTTTGTTTTACTTATTCTAAATCAACGTCTTTGTCTCCGCGTTTGACGCCCATTAAAAAGGCCTTCATAAATTCGTTCAGGTCTCCGTCCAGAACTCCCTGGGTATCTGCAGTTTCATAGCCTGTTCGGAGATCTTTTACCATCTTGTACGGATGCAGAACATAACTTCTTATCTGGCTTCCCCACTCAATTCTCTTCTTCTGCCCCTCAAGTTCCGCCTGCTTCTCCCTCTTCTTCTGGAGTTCAAGTTCATAGAGGTGAGACTTCAATATTCTCAGAGCGTTCTGGCGGTTATCCAACTGTGAGCGGGTCTCCGTATTCTCCACCACAATTCCGGTAGGGATGTGTTTTACTCTTACACCCGTCTCAACTTTGTTGACGTGCTGCCCGCCTGCACCTGAAGAGCGGAAGGTATCCCACTCCAGGTCTGCAGGATTTATCACTATCTCAATACTCTCATCTACAAGCGGATATACAAAGACAGAGGAGAAGGTTGTCTGCCTTTTCCCCTGTGCGTTGTAAGGTGAAATTCTCACCAGACGGTGAACGCCGTTCTCCGCTTTAAGATAACCGTATGCGTAATCTCCCTCAATCTGCAGAGTTGCAGACTTTATTCCCGCCTCATCTCCCTCCAGCAGATCTGTAACGGTAACCTTGTAACCGTTTCTCTCACCCCACCTTGAGTACATTCTCATAAGCATTGAACTCCAGTCATTTGACTCGGTTCCGCCTGCGCCTGAGTTTATCTTAACCAGCGCACCCAGGTTGTCTCCCTCCTGAGAGAGCATGCTCTTAAACTCTATGTCTTCCAGATTTTTCTCAAGTTCACTCTCTGCCTCGGCAATCTCCTCTTCAGAAGCCTCCATCTCTTTAAGAACCTGCAGGTCTTCCCAACCGCTTGAGAGTGAATCCAATTGTTTGACCCAATATTTTAATCCCGATAGCTTTTTTACAAAAGCCTCAGCCTCCCTGGCGTTATCCCAAAACCCCGGGGAGGCTGCAACTTTCTCCTGTTCAGCTATTTGACGGACTTTACCGTCATAGTCAAAGAGACCTCCTTAACGCAGCCAGGCGTTCTTTAAAGTTCTCCATATAGATCTAACTCAAATTATTTGTTACCAACTGCCGCCGGCACCGCCTCCGGAGAAGCCGCCTCCTCCAAAGCCGCCGAATCCTCCTCCTAATCCGCCGCCGCCCCAGGAACTGCCGCCGCTTCTGCCAAATCCTCCTCTTGAGAGGGAACTTGCCATATTGCCTGCTACATAGCCGGTTGTGAAGTCGCTAACCCTATGGTTACCGCTTCCCATATTGTTGTTTTTCTTATGTTTGCGGATAACGAGCCAGATGATAAAGAGCATAAGGAGGAACTTGAAGATGAACAATCCGTCACCCTCCTCCTTGTTTGCAAACTCATCTGAAGAGATCTCTCCGCTGGCTACCGGGAATATGATGTTGAGTGCATCATTAATTCCGTTGTAGTAGTCATTGTTCTTGAATGCGGGAATGATTCTCAGTTCAACGATCCTCTTTGTAAAAGCATCTGTAAGAACAGATTGCAGGCCTGTACCCACTGCAATGAATACCTCTCCCCCCTCATCTGCAACCTTAGGTTTTACAAGCAGCACAACTCCGTTGTCCAGACTCTTCTGTCCAACTCCCCACTCTCTTCCAATCTTAAGAGCGGCCTCGCTTCTTGTGAGTCCGTAAAGGGTTGGAAGTATGACAATTGCCACCTGGTTGGAGGTCTTGTTTGCAAACTCGTTGCAGCGTATGGTCAGAAGATCCTGCTGCTCCTGTGTAAGAATACCGGTAAAATCGTTTACAAGATGAGGCGGATTTGGCTGTGAAGGAATGGTACCGCCAATCTCACGGGCATTATTTAAAGCCTGCTCCGCATTCTTAAGACACTCGTCAGAAACCGGAACGTAATTCTCTGTAGGCAAAGCACTTCCCCATGAGGTCTCGGTTACCTGTCCGCTCTCGCTTCTCTTAACCGCATCCTGCAGAGTGCGCTCTGCAGCCAGACGTGAAATCTGATTCAAAGAATCCAACCTCTTCTGGTTCATAGGGTTGAACTCCTGCAGAATCTTTCCTCCCGGAATAACGGTATTCTGAGCAGCCGCATAACCTGCAGATATGCAGAAGATAACAAGGCAAAGCAGAATATGTCTAACTCTATTTCCCATAAGAAATCTCATCCGGCTGTTCGTTAACGTCATCTGTCTGATAAGGGAACTTCTCCTTTAAAAGTTCACCGGTTTCCAAAACCGCAGTCTCAATACCTCCTACAATCTCTCCGGAGATGAAGTTCTTCTTCATCTTCTCCTTAATTGAATCCCAGAAGTTTTCCGGAATAACGTTGTTGATTCCAACGTCTCCAATAATTGCAAACATTCTGGATTTGAGAGAGACATAGATTAAGACTCCGTTCCGCTGGGCGGTGTTGAACATTCCTATTGCATTGAATATGAATATGGCGCGTGCAATTGGATCTCCGCCCTCACACTCGGTCTCTACGTGTACGCGAATCTCACCGGAAGTATTCTTCTCCGCATTTTTGATGGCGGAGACAATCTTCCGTTCTTCGCTTCTATTTAGAATCTTACGTTTGAAGAGCATATTAGAACTTCACCTCAGGTGCAACATCTGCGCCCTCTTTAGATGCAAAGTATGCCTTGCTCTTGAAGCCGAACATATTTGCAATGATATTTGAAGGGAAGGTCATAATGCCTGTGTTATAGCTTCTTGCAGCCTCGTTGAATGCGTTGCGGGCAGTAGTGATACGGTTCTCAGTACCCTCAAGCTGGCTCTGCAGTTCCAGGAAGTTCTGGTTTGCTTTCAGATCAGGATAGCTCTCGCTAACTGCAATCAAACGTCCCAATGCCTGGGAGAGTTCTCCCTGAGCATCCTGGAACTTCTTCAATGAAGCCTCATCATTGATATCTACAGTAATGGAAGTTGCCTTTGCTCTTGCGTTTACAACATCCTGAAGTGTCTGGTTTTCATGAGATGCATATCCCTTAACGGTCTCAACAAGATTAGGAATAAGGTCTGCTCTTCTCTGATACTGAGCCTCAACATCTCCCCAAGCCTTCTCAACTTTTTGTGACTCCTTTACCATTCCGTTGTACTTGCCAATTCCCCACATTACAATGATGGCCAGTACGATTAAAATAATTACTCCTCCTGATAACTTTTTCATGACTTTATATTTTTTAGGTTATTATTTTTTCTTCACACATCTTACAGAGAATCCTACGTTCTCCTTGTCTACATCTCCGAACGGGAAGTCCGGGAGGTCATAGTAGAGATATCTGTAGTATGCTCTGCCGGAATCTTTCTCTGTTGCACTCCAGAAATATCCGTGAGACATAAATCCCTCAAAATTACTGTGTTTGCCAAGGCTCATACCTCCCGCCAGAGCGTTGAACTCAACGGTATTTTTATGGAAGGTCTTAATGCTGTAAGGCCAGATTTTATCTCCGTTAAAGGTAGCATCTACGGTAAGGTATTCACCAACGTTGTTCCATATTCCAAGGAACGGATGATCCTCTCCGGTAACGGTCTTTGCCAGATCTTCCCAATCCTCGTTGGTAGGAACTCTCCACCCGTCTGGGCAGGCACCCTGAGGTCCGTTGCCAAGTCCGGTTCCGCTCTCTCCGCCGGTAGCCTCTTTCCAGGTGTATAGACGTCCTACAATGTATCCTATATCATCTGCCTTGCAGTAACCGCTGCCGCTTCCGTACCAGTTTAGGTTCTCTGTAAACCATACAAGGTTTCCAATCTCCTTAACGTAATACCACTGCTCGTCTCTTGGGTCCTGAATGGAGTCCTTTGGCTCAGGAATGCCCTGCAGTGAACCTCCCAGCCAAGGAGCAATTGAGGTTACGTAAGAGGTGTAAGAGTCCTGGTAATAGCCGTCTGCAACTGCATACTCCGTAACTGCAAACTTTCCCAGAGAGTCCGGAACCGGCCAATAGTAATATCTACCCTCGCCAACCCAGCTGGTATCTGTTCTGATGTTGTCTAACCAGTAATATTTTACACCTGAAGATGGTGTTGTAATTCCACCCGTCTTACCTGCTACCGAGCTGCCGATAACTGCGTATGGAACCATCTCCGGATTGAGATTTCCGTCCATATACTCCTTTAACTCATCCTTCTTGTGACATCCGGAAATTATGAGTGCGGCCATAGCAACTCCGCAGGCAATTCTGAAAAATTTCTTCATCCTTTATTAATTATCTATCGTGCAAATTTACAATTTTTGGTTCAACAATTGTTATATTTGTTGTCCGAGGGGCAAAATCAACTAAAATCGTGCCACCGGAGCCTCTTTAACCAGCTATGACAAAAAATTTTGCAATAGGGTTGACGCTGCTTATTCTAACCCTTACGGGGTGTAGGAAGAGTGGAGAGTACTACACTCTTGACGGCGTAACCCAGGGCTCCACCTATCACATTGTATTTCAGCCAAAAGTCTCTTCAGACTCCTCCTTTACCGCGGTGCGTGACTCGGTTGCCCTCTATCTGGAGCGGATAGACCACTCCCTTAGCGGCTACAACCCCAACTCCATTCTCACCGCCTTCAATGAGAACCGCCCCGTAAAACTGGACCAAATCTTCATTGACAACTTTAAGGCCTCCCAGCAGATGAACCAAAAGACCGGCGGAATCTTTGACCCCTCTGCCGCACCTCTTTTTGACCTCTGGGGCTTTGGCTTTAAAAACGGAGTAGATGTAACGCCCGCTCAGATAGACTCTGTGAAGGAATTTATTGGGATGCACCGCTTTCATTTGGACAGCTCCGCGATAGTTAAGGATGACCCCCGCTGTAAGCTGAATTTCAACGCAATAGCACAGGGCTACACCGCAGACTACATTGCCGCCAGATTCTCAGAAATGGGTATGGAGAACTTTCTTGTTGAGGTGGGCGGAGAGATTTATGCCAAAGGGTGTAACCCAAAGGGCAAACTCTGGAACGTGGGAATAGACAAACCAATAGATGGCAACAACGTACCGGGAGCCTCCATTCAGGCCATTGTGAGAATCTCCTCCAAGGGGCTTGTAACCAGTGGAGACTACCGCAAGTTCTATATGAAGGAGGGAAAGAAAATCTCCCACTCAATTAATCCTAAAACCGGGTTCCCGATAGAGCATAACCTGCTGAGTGCCACTGTGGTGGCAGAGAACGCCACCTTTGCGGACGCCTTTGCCACCTACCTTATGGTAATAGGTTTGGATGAGGCAATCAAGGCTGTTGAAGCGGAGGAGGGAGTGGAGGCGCTGCTAATCTATAACAGCAACGATACCCTCAAAGTGTGGTCCAGCAAAGGAATGAACACCTTTACCGAATAATCACTAATTTTGAGAAAAATAATCCATAGATATGAAAGAGAAAAAGAATTCTAAGACTATCTCCAGAAGAAGTTTTCTAAAGGCCTCAGTTTTTGTTGGAGCATCTGCCTCTCTGGCAGCCGCTGCACCCGGGGTTTTTGCAAAGAACGCTCTCAAAAAGGGATGGAGCACAACAGACCAGTTTGATACAATCATTGCCAACGGTCTGGTTTACAACGGAGAGATAAAGGCACCCGTTAAGGCAGATGTGGGAATAAGAGGAGGAAGAATACGTGCAATTGGCAATCTGGGTAAAAACTGTCGTGAATATGTAGATGCAACGGATAGGGTAGTAAGCCCCGGATTCATTGATATTCACGGACATACAGATACCAACCTCTTTGAGGCTCCGCTGGGAGACAGTAAGATTCACCAGGGAATTACAACAGATATTGGCGGAAACTGCGGTTACTCTCCGTTCCCATTCTCAGATGAGGAGTATGCAGCCCGCAAGAACACAACCCGCTTTGGCTATCCTTTCTGGCAGAACATAGACGGATTCTATGACGCCCTGAGAAAGAACACAATAGGAATAAACTACGGAAGTTACGTAGGCCACGGAGATATCCGCCACGTTGTTGTTGGAGACAATGACGTTGCCGCAACTCCTGATCAACTCAAGCAGATGTGCCGCATTCTGGAGACCCAGTTGGAGATGGGAGCCGTAGGTCTCTCATTCGGACTGGAGTATACTCCGGGTTCATACGGCCGCACTGAGGAGTTCATTGCTCTGCTTAAGGTTGTTGCAAAGCATGACGCCCTCTATGCAATCCACATGAGAAATG
>CAMHRD010000068.1 GCA_946187365.1 uncultured Bacteroidales bacterium | reverse complement strand
CCGGAGTGAATTTCTTTGACGCTCTGAACCACTCAATGTCTATTGCGGCAACCGGAGGATTCAGCACCAGAAATGCAAGTGCCGCAGCCTTCAACTCTCCTACGGTTGAGATAATTATGATGGTCTTTATGTACATTGCCGGCCTGCACTTTGGTCTTATACACCTGGCTCTCTTCAGCAAGACCTTCAAACTTTTCAGAGATCCGGTAATTAAGTACTACACCATAATTCTCGTTTGCGCCATTGTATTCTCAACAATCAATCTGGTGTCACAAGGAGCTGAGCACAACGTATTTACGGCGTTAAGGCACGCCTCTTTCATGAACCTTTCTGCAGCAAGTACAACGGGATTTGCAAATGCGGAGAGCCAGCACTGGCCGGTCTTCTCACTGCTTCTGCTCTTCTTTTTGGCATTCCAGGGAGCCTGCAGCGGGTCTACAACCGGTGGTGCCAAGAGTGACCGTATGTGTATGATATTCAGTACGCTCCGCTCACGCATTAAGAGACAGCTCAATATGAACGCCATAGTGAGACCAAGAATGGGCAACAGAATAATAACACAGGAGGAGACGGGAGAGGCAACTCTCTTTATTGTCTTCTTCATCCTACTGATGTTCATTGGCGCTGTATGCCTGGCGCTAACGGGATTGGATTTGCAGACCGCTCTTACCACCTCTCTGGCATCTGTTGCCAACACCGGTCTGACCTTTGGAAGTATCAGTTCTTTTGGCAGTTACAATGACTTCCCGATAGTCAGCAAACTTATCTTTACAATTGAGATGTTCCTTGGCCGTCTTGAGATTTATCCGGTCATTGCATTTCTTGTAATCAGAAAGTGGAAGTGATGGAACTTTCCAAGTACCTCTCAAACAAGATGAAGGAACGTTTGGGTATGGAGCCTACTCCGTGCCAGAGTTCTCTCTTTGATAATATGGGGGAGTTCCTCTTTTCAGATTACGATGAGGAGTGGCTTACGGTTATAAGCGGCTATGCGGGAACGGGAAAGACCTCAGCCATAGCCTCTTGTGTATCTGTCTTTAAGACAATGGGATACAAGTTTGTGCTGCTTGCTCCAACCGGAAGGGCGGCAAAGGTACTCTCTCTCTTTACCGGGGAGAAGGCCAGCACAATACACCGCCATATTTACAGGATGAAATCCAAAAGTGACCCTTTCTCTTCATTTTCACTTAATTACAACAAGGCAAAGGATACTGTCTATTTTGTAGACGAGGTCTCTTTGATTTCATCGGGAGGAGAGGGAGAGAGTATGTTCGGCAGCGGAGATCTGCTCTCAGATTTGGTGGAGTTTGTAAGGCAGAACAGCTCCAACCGTCTGGTTCTCATAGGAGATCCGGCTCAGTTGCCGCCTGTTGGACTGGACTGTTCTCCCGCTTTGGATATTGATTATCTCTCCACCTTCTGCCCAAAGATACGCACCGTCTCTCTGACTGATGTGGTAAGGCAGGCATCGGGGAGCGGAATACTCACAAACGCAACCCGGCTGAGGGAGGAAATCTCTGCCGGAGAGATAGACCCGCCGGTATTCCAAGTTGCGGGATTTGAGGATATTAAAGCCATTACGGGAGAGACTCTGATTGAGGAGTTGCAGGATGCCGTATCTAAGTACGGCTCAGACGAGGTGGTGGTTCTGTGCCGCTCCAACCAGAGGGCTAACCGTTACAATATGGGAATCCGTTCACAGGTACTCTTTTTGGAGGAGCAACTCTGCCGTGACGATAAACTGATGATAGTTAAAAACTGCTACCAGTTTAAGGGGCAAAACCCAGATTTTGACTTTATTGCAAACGGAGACGTTGCAAAGCTGATTAAGATTTCCAACCATACGGAGAGGTACGGACTCCACTTTGCAGATGCAACTCTGGCCTTTCCGGATTACAATGATACCGAGGTGGATGCAAAGGTGATTCTGGATACTTTGGACTCTACCTCCGCCGCTCTGGATAGGGAGAGCCAAAGGGCTCTGTTTGAGGGTGTTCTGGCAGATTATGCAGATGTTACTCCAAAGAAGAAGAGGTATGAGAGCGTAAGGGAAGATCCATATTACAATGCGCTCCAGATAAAATATTCCACCGCCATTACGGGTCATAAATCTCAGGGCGGACAGTGGAAGTGCGTCTTCATAGACAACATACTCTGGAAGGAGGATGTTACAATAGATGACAAAAAGTGGCTCTATACCGCTTTGACCAGGGGTGTGGAGAGGGTATTTTTAGTTAACTTTGACAAGAAATATATCAGATAGATTATGAACTCACTTAAGAAATTTTCAATCTCTCTTTTGGCACTGTTGTTTGCCTTAACATCTTTTGCTCAGAAGAAGAACTACACCCTGGAGCAGATTGCTCAGGATAAGTTTGACAATGTGGAGGATTATATCTTTGGCCCTGCCTGGAAATCTCCAACCCAGGTGATAGTGGCTAAGCTTGAAGCCGCAGGCAAGAGAGATATTAATCTCTATGATCTGAAAACCAGGAAGTTTGAGCCGTATGACCCTGCTACGGAGAAGAAAGATAATGACGGTGTAAAGGCCGGCATTGAGAAAGAGAAAAGAGACAGGGCTGCAGCCTTTTCTGCAACAAAGGTTAAGATGCTTCAGAACGTCACTTATAGCCCTGATAAGAAAAAGATGGCATTTACCGGTGAGGGAAATCTCTATGTATATGACACGGAATCTAAAACCGCAAAGAAACTGACCGCGGACGGAAGTGACGTAATCTTAAACGGGTATGCCTCCTGGGTTTACTTTGAGGAGATATTGGGACGCGCCTCAAGGTACAAGGCCTTCTGGTGGAGCCCTGACAGCAAAATGATTGCCTTTTACCGTTTTGATGACAGCGAGGTTCCTATGTTCCCAATCTATGATCCGTCAAGGGCTAAGGATCAGATACTTGCAACTCACTACCCTATGAGCGGTGAGAAGAATCCTGAGGTTAAGATAGGCTTTGCAGACGTGGAGAGCGGTAACATTGTCTGGGCAGATTTTGACCCTAAGGAGGATCAGTACTTTGGTATTCCGTTCTGGAACAGTGAGTCAACGAGATTCATAGTTCCGTGGATGCCTAGAGTTCAGCAGGATCTGATATTCTATTCCGTTAATCCTCTGGACGGAAAGAAGGATTACATTTACAAGGAGCACCAGAATACCTGGATTGACTGGCCTGAGCAGATGTTATTCGTAAAGGAGGGCTTCTTTATGGTAAGAGACTTCTCAATGTGGGAAGAGATTTACTATCAGTCATTTGACGGCAAGACTCAGAAGTGCCTCACGGAGGGTAACCACTGGGATATCAAACTTCTGAAGCTGGACGAGAAGAGGGGAGAACTCTACTTTACATCCAAGAAGGAGAAGAGTACCAGAGTGGATATCTACAAGGTTTCAATTAAGAACGGCAAGACTACAAGAATTTCCACTGGAGACTATTCTTACAGCCAGCTCTCCTTATCTGAAGATTTCAAGTACATTACGGCTCTTTGCAGCAACTGCGAGACTCCAACCATGGCGGTTCTGCTCCCTACGGACGGTTCACAGAAGATGACCGTTCTGGCTTCATCCAAGGGGGAGAACTTTGACTCCTACAATATTGCCATTCCTAAGATGCTCTATATTAAGACAGAAGACGGATACACAATTCCGGGAAAGATTACTCTTCCTGTAAATTTTGACTCTTCAAAGAAGTATCCGGTTATAGTCTTTATGTACGGAGGTCCTAACACTCCGGTGGTTGCAGACTCCTGGAGCAGAATCTCTTCAAGCAACCAATGGTGGGCAAATGAGGGTGTTATACAGATTACCATAGACCACCGCGGAAGCGGCCACTGCGGAAAAGCTGGGTGCAACTTTATGTACCGCAACTTCTTCAGTATTGAGCTTAAGGATTTTATTGAGTGGGCCAAGTATCTGCGTTCACTTCCTTACGTTAATGCAGATAAGATTGGAATTCACGGATTCTCATACGGCGGAAGTATGGCAACTCTCTGCGTAACAGAGGGGTGTGACTACTTCAAATACGGTATTGCAGGGGGCGGAGTTTATGACTATATGCTCTATGACACTCATTACACGGAGCGCTTTATGGATACTCCTGCAAGAAATCCGGAGGGGTACAAGAGAACCATTATGGCGGAGAGAATACGTAACTCCGGCTATAAGGGAGACTCTTCCAACTACCTGATGCTCACCCACGGAGCGGCAGATGACAACGTTCACGTTCAGAACACTATGAGCCTTGCTCTTGCGCTCCAGAATATGGGAAGGCAGTTTGATATGATGATTTATCCGCGTCAGCTTCACGGCTACAGAGGAAACCAGGGAAGGTTCTCATCATTCTCAAATTACCGCTTCTGGTACCGCTATCTGCTTGAGAAAGAGGTGCCTGATGAACTTAAAAATGCCTTCTCAAAATAATCAGCTTCCAAGAAATTTTACAACCTGAGCCAAAAGAGAGAGAAGATTCTCCGCCAGTGTTGAGAGAAGAGAACCAATAACGGGCAGCCCCTGCATAAGTGCGGAGGCTGCTGTTGTATATATGGAGGCGGTTACCAGCGGTATGGTTACAATGTTGGAAATAAGGAAGTTTGCACTTATGCTCCCAAACCTCCACAAAACGATTGGGAGTGTTGCAATCTGGCAGATTAGTGAGATTGCCAGTGTGGAGAGGAAGAGGTGAACTATTCCCAACACCGAGCAGAATGAGAGTTGGAAACCTATGGAAGTCAGTGCGTAGGGGTTGATGCTGCAGATTAGTACGGCGGCCAGTATGATTGAGGAATAACGGCTCTTTGGGGTGGAGACAAGATCTCCTATCTTCCAGATGGAGAGCATTATACAGGCTCTGCTTACGGAGGGGGAGAAGCCTGTGATTAGGGCGTAGAAGAGAATGATTAGAGATACGGCCACAGCCCTTACTATCTTTAACCTTTTGTTTACTCCTAAGAATGAGAGCGTTATGCTTATAAGAGACCAGATGATTCCCACGTGCATTCCGGAGAGGGCAAGGGTGTGGCTTACTCCCGCTGCGGTAAAACTGCTGCGGAGAGATCTGCTGAGGTTCCTCCTGTCTCCTATAAGCAAGGACTTTGCAAGAGTGCGGCTCTCATCTGAAGAGAGGGAGCGCTCAATCCTTTCTCCCACCCTCTCTCTTATTTTCTCCCCTGCAGAGGTGAGGTAAGTTTCCCATCGCGATGTAAAATAACGCTCAGATAGGGCAACCCTCTGAATTCCGAGCAAAAGAAAGAGAGAAAAGACAAGCGGCAGGAAGAGTTCCTTTTTGCCTCTAAAATGGAAAAGAAGGGGGATTAAAAGGGAAATTAGGGCAATTATGAGTGGCAGAGCGCTTTGGGACACGGCAAAGCAGAGAGCCAGTGAAATCCCTCCCAAATAACATCCCGCCAATGTTGCTCCAATCCGCTTCATATCTAAGCCACTTACAACAAAACAAAGGTAATATTTTATTACATTTGCGCATCTAAAAAGTAAAAGGAAAAATTATGATAATTCTAGTTTTAAATTGTGGCAGCTCCTCAATAAAGTATCAGGTGCTGGATATGAAGAATGAAAGTGACTATAACCTTCTGGCCAAGGGTCTTGTAGAGAGAATCGGAATGGAAGAGGGAGATATTACCCACTCTGTACCGGGTCATGATAAATATAAGATTCACAAGAAGGTAGCAGATCATACAGAGGGTATTAAGGATGTTCTCGGACTCCTTACGGACGATGAGCACGGGGTGCTTAAGAGTCTGGATCAGATTGAGGCTGTGGGACATAGAGTTGTTCACGGCGGAGAGTATTTTACTCAGAGCTGTATCATAGACAACAGAGTTAAGGAGGGAATAGACAAGTGTTCTTCACTGGCTCCGCTTCACAACCCTGCCAATATCAAGGGTGTGAACGCTGTGAAGGCGCTGCTGCCCGAAATTCCTCAGGTGGGTGTGTTCGATACGGCCTTCCATCAGACCATGCCCGACTATGCCTATATGTACGCTACTCCATATGAACTCTATGAGAAATATGGTGTGCGCCGTTATGGATTCCACGGCACGAGTCATCGCTACGTGAGCCGGCGTGTGCTTGACTACCTCGGCATAGACAAGGCTGAAGGCACGAAGGTCATCACCTGCCATATCGGAAACGGTGCCTCTATCGCAGCTGTGAAGAATGGTACACTGGATGAGGCGGTACTAGACAAGAATGTTCACCGCATTCTGGAACTGGTGGTAAAATGTTTCTCCTACAAGAACTACAAGTTCACTAATCGTCCTGATTTGACTGCTCACCGTGCCATGGCAAGAACTTCAGCAGCTGAAGGTGCCATCCTTCTGAAGAATGACAACGAGACTCTTCCTTTCTCTAAGGATGTGAAGAACGTGGCTATCTATGGAAAGACAGGATATGAAGTAATCCCTG
>CAMHRD010000067.1 GCA_946187365.1 uncultured Bacteroidales bacterium | reverse complement strand
TGGCCTCTGCAGTAAAGGTGTTGCTCTTCCACATCTGAGTCTGTTTCTGCTTTAGCAGCCATATCTTCATCTCCTCCACAGCGGAAGAGTCTTTAGCCACCTTGTCAAATGCCTCCATAGCAGCAATTTGTGCGCTCAGATGACTTGAAGACCAGCGGTAAGGATTGTCATCAAAGTCAAAGAACATTCCAAGTTCATCCGTGTAGGTGAGATACTCTTTAATGGATTTAATATACTCAGCCGCATCCTTGCTCTTTCCGTTGGCGTTGAGAACAACAGCTGTAATTGCCTTCTCCTGAATATCCTGGTGGCGAGGAACTTCGTTTACCTTCTTAAGGAAGTAGTTGTATGCCTTGCGGTGCTTTTGAGGAACAATATCCAGCGGGCTCTTACCCTCAGCTTCCGCCTCCAAGGCAACCAGATATAAATATCTGAGAATGAAGTAACTTACACCCTTGCTCTTAATCTTGTGCTTAATGATCAGATCATAATCCTCCTGCATCTCTGAGTGCATGAAATCCAATCCCTTTGAGTGCATTGCCTTAAGTGAGGCATCCATCTTCTCTCCGGTAAGAACCATTGCTCTTATGTTTTGAGTAAGAACATACTCTGTCATCCAAGGAGAACTCTCCATTCCCTTAAACCAGCTCCAGCCGCCGTCCGGTTTCTGGAGTTCCTGCAACTTCTTAACAGCCTTCTCATTAGAGACCTTAATGTTGTTCAGGTCAAAGAGCGTTGCAATTCTCTCTCTTGCCTGCTCCTCGTTTCTTGCCTCCAGAACCCAAGGTGCCTCGCTGAGGAGTATGTTCTTGAGTTCCTGATTCTTGGAGAGGTTGCTCAGCATACTCTCCTTGTTCTCTCCGCTCTTCTTCCAGCTCTCAAATACCTCTTTAATTCTTGGAGTTGAGTTGGCAATAAATGATGAGAGAGTGTTGGTGTAAAGAACGTTAGACCAGCAGATAACGTTATCTGACTCAGGCTGCTGCAAAGACGGCAATGCCTGAACTGCATACCAGGCAGGGTTGCCTGTAAACTCAACGGTCATACTCTTCTTGGTTGCGGTAGGTGAGTGATGGTTGAAGAGTTTTTCCAGAGAGAAAGTGCGTGTCTGATTGCCTCTGATTGGCATAGGCACGCTCTCAATAAGCGGAGTTCTGTCTGAAAGAACCGCCAGCAGATGCTGTTCTCCGTCTGAGAATTTACCTCCGTCTGCCACAACTCTTACTCCAACAACATCCCACTCGCTGCTTACGTTAAAACCGAAGGAAACCTTTTGGCTTCTCTCTCCGGCTACTTTAATGCTCTTGCTCTGAGTCTGATATACCTTCTCCGTTGCAGGATCAAAGAGTTCAAACGTAACGTTTGCCTCAACCTCCTTATCCGTTAGGTTAGTAATGGTTGATGCAATAACCGTATGGTCTCCAACTCTTAAGAAACGAGGCATATAAGGAGCAATCATAAAGTCTTTCTGTGCAACAATCTCATCCTCCAAAATACCCACATCCATACTCTTGGTATGTGCCAAGGCCTGGAACTTCCACCTTGTAAGGCTCTCAGGCAGAGTGAAACTGAGCGTTACCATTCCATCCTTGTCTGTTCTGAGTTGAGGATAGAAGAATGCAGTCTCATCAAAGTTGCTCCTTATCTGAACCTGCTTTGGCTGTATATCCGGCTGATTCTCATCCGGTGCACTTACATCCTTTTTAACAACCTCTTCCTCAACTAACTCTTCCATCTCTACCATTCCGTCATTGCTTACGCCTGCTACTGCACTGGCGGTCTTATAAACTGCACTTCCAACTCCTCTGATTCTCCCGCCGTATTCGGACGTCATTATATAGGCAAAGCGGTCATATTCCAGCGGTACGGAAAGATAACCCTGGCTGGTTCTGATAGGAATGCCTAATCGCCTATATGACTGAATGTCAATCATTCTCCAGCAAGGATCAAATATCCATCTGCTAAAGTTTACGCTTCCTTTAATTCTGTGAGGAACAATCATATCTAAAGAGGCGTCATACATATAGGCCAGAAGTTCTGAGTTGGCCGGTTTGCCATCTTTATCCAAAATTGAGAGTTTCCACTCCTCCTTCTGCCCAGGGTAGAGTTTGTTTCTGAATACGCTCCATTTGAGACTTAAGTTCTTGTTAGGCAGAGGTTTTACAACGGTTGCAGTCTTAATGTAGAATTCGTCATCTCTTACCATACAGATGGAGAGAAAGGCTCCGTCTCCGTATGAAGGAAGATACTCAAACTTTATCTTGTTTATTGAATTTGAAACAGGTACCACCTTTGAGGAGACCTTCTTTTCTCCTGCAAAAATATCTACGTAAATGGTAGCATCTTTATATGATGTGCCATAATAGATATACTCTTTGTCTCTGTAGAACCAGAGTTTGGTATCCGGTATAGGACTCTTGTCAAGCGTTGAGAACAGTGTAAAATCACTCTTTGCAGTGCACTCTCTGCCCTTGTCATCCAATGTACTCATTTCCAGAGTATAATTGCCGGAAGGAATACTCTTCCAACTCTCCATAAATGTCTTGGTATTGGAGGTAACCGTTCCGCTGTCAACAGCAACCTTTTTGCCGTCCTTCTTTGTGAAGAGCTTATATGAAATCTCTTTGCTTACAGGAACAGCTTTAAGGTTATAGGCCTTGAATGTTACGGAGAGGTCTCCGTTCTTATCCAGGATTTTGTTTCCGGAAAATGAGAGCATAACTCCCTTGTTTGAAGCGTAGATGGCTGTATTTGAACTCTGGGTCTCTCCGGAAATGCTTGTGACTGAAGCCTCTACAACAAAGCAGTATGGATAGTCTCCGTAATAACTTGGTCCGTTCTCCGGTTTTTTGAGTATAACAGGGATGGTGAATTCTCCCTTTTCATCAGTCACAGTCTCACCGGAAGAGACATCGTTTGTTGAAGCGCTTACTCCCCAGAATCTTGATACGGAGGAGATTACCTTGTACTGTACCTTGGCCTCAGCAGTTGCCGCTCCGGAGAAAGCCTTTGCAAATCCCTTAATATCTACGGTGTCATTCAAAGAGAAGGTTCCCATAGGTTCCTTAAGTTCAACCTCAAATGAAGGTCTCTTATACTCTTCAACTCTGATTTCAGTAGAGCTGCTTGTACCCATGCATTTGGCTGTAATGTAATATCTGCCGTTAAGCGTGGAGGTCGGAAGAGTGAATGAGGTTGTGACGGAACCAAACTCATTTGTCTTTAACTTACAGGTGTAAACGGTTTTGTTGTTGCCTCTTACAGTAATTTCAAACTCTTTGTCCTCTCTGGTCTGAGGCTCATCTTTATGCTGGTAATAAAAAATACCTTTCAGATGTACTGTCTGCCCAGGGCGGTAGATGGAACGGTCTGTAAAGAGCCAGATGTTATTGCTCCAGGAATCGGGACGGTAACTGTCCTGCAGGTACATAGAGTGTTCTCCGTAATTGGAATCGTCACCCTTGGTTGCCGTAATATTGTAGTAGTAATTCTGATCATATTTGAGAAAGACCTTTCCGTTCTTGTCTGTTAATCCGCTCACCTCTACAGTATCCGTACTGTTTCTTCTGCCATTTATTGTAACCTTGGCTCCGCTTATAGGGTTTCCGGAGAGTCTGTCTACTACAATGGCTTCCAGTGTCTCCTTATAACGGTTTACAAGAACCGCCATTCTTCCTGCAGTTATAACATTTTTACAGGTATCAATTCTGTTATTATAGTTGATTGCAATAAGGTACTGCCCGCAGGTTGGAAACTCTATCTTCTCTTTTATGTAATCTCTCTGATAGTTCTTTGGTTTATTCAGTTTCATCTGGTACCGCTTGGCAACCTCATACTCCTTCTTTTTGCTATCTTTAATACGGTACAGAAGAAGCTCATACTCATCTACATTAACATGATTTACAGAGATTTCCGTCTCTACACCCGGATAAACGTAACCCGGGCAGGAGATATTTACGGAAGGAGTAAGAATATACTCAATCTGATCTTTAAAATACTTTTTGCCACGTTTATAATTTGGATACTCTTCCAATCCCTTTCTGCACAGAGCAAGAGTCTCAACTCTGTCTCCTCTGCTGTAGACGGTCTGAGCCAGACGGGCAAGAATTTCTCCGCAGAGTTCATTGGCCGGATTGGTCTGAGAGAGCAGTGTACGCAGTCTCTCCTCCTTGTTTTTAAGGCTGCTCAGATTCTTGTTATACTCCTCTTTTTCAAGCTGTTCTATCTTAAATAGAGTGGCAAGTGTTACCGCATCCTCCATCTGAGCCTCTTTATAGAACTGAATTTCAGAGTCAATTATTCCATTCTTCTTTGCATTCATCTCTTCCGGAGAGAGGAACTCAACTGTCTGTAAAGTCTTAACCGAGTTGTTTACAATGACGTGGAGCAGATCGTGATTAAAATACTGGCTGTTATCATTTCTAAGAACAAATGGTATGAAATCTTTTGAAGAGGTGTTCTTAAGCAGGAAGAAATCCTTTAATGACTCGTCTATATGGCTCAGTATCACCTTTTTGAACTTCTCTTTATCCCACTCTTTGATATCTTTGCTATCATTTCCCTCCAGCACGGTTCTTTTGCTCAGCGCCCAGGAGTTGTTTCTGGCATAATTTGCATAGATGCTGGCAAGCAGCGAGTGAGTCACCATCTTCTCTGCAGGATTGGTGCTCTCTTCCGCCATATTTTCAAGCTCCTGAATGTCTCTGTAGAGAGAATCTGGAGAGACGGCTCTTCTGTATTCACTTTTGGTAACGTAGGCCTTGAGCAGCTGGCCGGAATTGTTCTCAGATTTGGCCAGGTAGATAATCCTATCGCAGAGTTCAATTACTGTTTTAGGAAGGTCCTTCTCCTGAGCCTTCTTTATTTCATGCCAAAGGCCGTTGTAAGATTGAGCAAAAGCGTTGCAGGATAGAAGTATAGCTGCAAAGAAAATTGCAAAAAGAGTAAAAAGTCTTTTCATACCAAATTGTTTGAGTCTTTACAAAGTTAATCAGTTAACAACAATTATGCTAAATTTTCTAAATTTGCCCCGCTTGTGATTTGCCTGGGGTAATATGGGATTTAAGAGATTCATAGTTTTAGGCTGTTTTTGTTCACTTTTTTGCTCCGCGATGGTTTCTGCGCAGAGCCGGGACTCCCTTTATACCCTGGATACCAACCGTTATAACACCCTCTCCACCGTGAAAGTGGTGGCGGAGAGGATGGTAAAGGAGGTAATGCCCGTTCAGGTTCTGAGCGGAGCGCAGCTGCAGAAACTGAGTGCTTATTCAGTTGCGGATGCCGTAAGGTATTTTGCCGGAGTGCAGATTAAGGACTACGGCGGAATAGGGGGGCTCAAGACGGTGAATATCAGAAGCCTGGGAAGCCAGCACGTAGGAGTCTTCTATGACGGCATAGAGCTGGGCAACGCTCAGAACGGAGTTGTGGATTTGGGCCGTTTCTCTTTGGACAATATGGAGGCCATCTCCCTCTACAACGGACAGAAGAGCGCCATCTTCCAGCCGGCCAAGGATTTTGCCAGTGCCAACGCCGTCTATATGCAGACAAAGGTTCCTCTCTTTGCTCCGGGCAAAAAGAGCAACTTTAACTTTGGACTTAAGGGCGGCTCCTTTGGAACAATAAACCCATCAGTTCTTTGGGAGCAGAAACTCAGCGAAAGGGTCTCTATTTCCGCCAGTACGGAGTATATGTACACCAACGGCCGCTTCAAATTTACCTATCAGACCAAGGGGGGCTATGATACAACCCAGAGGCGTCATAACGGAGATGTAAGAATGGAGAGGGCAGAGGTGGCTCTCTTTGGAGTAACCAATGACGGAGAATGGAGGGTAAAGGGCTACTTCTATGACTCTGAGAGGGGTTATCCGGGAGCATCCGTAAGAGAGGAGCCGGGAAAGTTCCGCCATCAGGACCGCCAATGGGATGACAACTTCTTTCTGCAGGCCTCCTGGAGAGAGAAAATCTCTGATTTCTACTCCCTTATGCTGAACGGAAAGTACGCTTACGATTATCTCCATTACCTCTCAGACCCACGTGAAGATGTCTCCACAATGTATGTAAACAACCACTACCGCCAGCAGGAGGGTTACTTCTCTCTGGCCAATCTCTTCAATTTTACTAAGTGGTGGAGCGCCTCACTTTCCAATGATTTCCAGTGGAACAAACTCAATGCAGACCTGGCAGATTTTGTCTATCCAAACAGATATTCTCTCTACTCTGCAGCCTCCACATCTATCTCTTTAGATAAGGTTAAACTGCAGGCCAGTATGCTTCACACATTTATAAAAGATAAGACCAACCTGGAATCTTCTCACAGAAGCAAGTTTACACCTTCCGCAGTTCTCTCCTACAGGCCGTCAAAGGGTGTGGATCTGGAGTTTAGGAGCTTTTACAAGAGGGTCTTCCGTATGCCGACCTTCAATGATTTGTACTACAC
>CAMHRD010000066.1 GCA_946187365.1 uncultured Bacteroidales bacterium | reverse complement strand
AGAATGAAAATCTTGTGTCCTAACCGTTAGACGAACCGACCAATTGGGGCGCAAATATAGGAAAATTTATTTATTCTGAAAATTTTCAGCCCATTCAAATGAATAGACTATAGACTCCACCTGGCGGATATAGTTTCTCTTCTTGTATCTTGGAGCATATACAAAGCCCTCAACCACAAGGAGTTTGCCCGGTTCTTTGGCGTACATTATATGCTCTACGAACGGGCCGCCCATATAGTCATTGGCAACTTCCCATAACCCTCTGATTTCCACAAAATTCTTGTTCTTGTACTTGTACGGGGTCATAATAGGGGTCTCTGCCGTAGCCGTGGTCATATAACTGTTAGGGAACATACCCGGAACGTTGTTCTTAAGAACCTCATTCTGCTCCGCGATGACTTTTTCCATAGTAGGGAACTCGTTTCCGTCGTATGGGATGGTGTATATGAGTATGCCCAGGTTTGTGGAGGTTGTCTCCTGTGAAGCCCAGATGAAGTTGTCTGTAACCTTCTTTATGGAGTATCCCTTAGGGAAGTAAGGGCTGCCTCCAAACTTCTCTGCCACAACGCTGCGGATGGAACTCTCCTCATACTTCTTGGAACTGCGTGCAATTCTCTCCTTCTCAATCTGGTCTATAGCATCAAACATAACCTGTGCGTTCTTCTGAATGAGTTCGGAAGCCTCCTGAGGGTCTTTTGCCTCTACGGTTATAACTATCTGAGGCTGAGCCCATACGTCTCTTCTTACAAAGACGCCGCTCTGGGTAACCTTCTCATCTATGTTAAAGAAGACAATGTTGCGGTGAACCTTAAAGAGATCTGAAAAGGCACTCTTGCTAATGTTTATAAGGTTGAAGGATGGCTCCTTCTGAGGAAGCATAGGGTAATCTATTGCAAGGGTGTTCCTTAGAGAGTTACCAACCTCTCCCGTCCAGTTATTTCTGTCCAACACCACAATAACCTCACCCGCCTTTCCGGTAACGGTCTTCAGATAGGAGTTCTCATCTTTGCAGCCCAACAGCAGGAGGGCGGTAGCCAGAAGTAATAGATATTTACGCATACTGATTCATTTTTACACACCAAAGTTAAAGGTATTTGCCCTTAACACCCCTCTTTCAAACATCAATTATTTATCAATATGCACCTATTTGAGCAGACGGAATATATCGTTGCCAAAGGCCAGAATCATAAGTCCTATGAGCAGAACCATACCCACGGTCTGTGCCACCATAAGGAACTTGTCACTAGGCTTGCGTCCTGTAATCATCTCATAGAGAGTGAATAAGATGTGTCCGCCGTCCAGTGCGGGAATAGGCAGAATGTTCAGAACCGCCAACATTATTGAGAGGAAGGCTGTTATGGCCCAGAAAGATCTCCAGTTCCATACGCCCGGGAAAATCTGACCTATTGCAATGAAACTTCCCACAGACTTATATGCCTTGGTCTTAGGTGTGAAGATGAGTTTCAGCTGTTTCCAGTAGTTGGATATCTGCTCTCCGGCCTTCTTTATTCCTGCCGGAATTGCAGCAAGCAGAGAGTACTTGTGCTCCGTAATCTTGTAGTAGTTGGCCAGGTCTCCGTCTATAAGCACCTCCAGCATTCCGTTCTCATTAACCTTAAGCGGAATTTGAAGCGTTGTATCCTTCACGTTTGCAGTTCTTTGCACCGTTGCCTCAATCTGCTGCCCCGGATGCTTTGCAAGGAACTCCCTCACCTCTGAGAGCATAAGCTCATGTCCTCCTTCCTCCATCCCGAGAGTATCTGCTAAGGCTGTTATTGCAACTATCCTGTCTCCTGCAAGCAGACCCGCTCCCGCATTGGACGAGGTGTCCGGCACCTCCTGAACAACAAACGGAATACCGTAGTCAAAGAGATCTGCACTCTCCAATATTGCAGGCATATAGTTAGGATCTATGCTGAAGGTCATCTCCTTTCCGGCTCTCTCCACAGTTGCCTCAGTTGCCTGTTCCTGAATGAGTTGTATGCGGAGTTCATCAAACTTCTCAACCTCTTTTCCGTCAAATGCAATCACCTTGTCTGCATTGCGGAATCCAATCTCACGTCCCAGGTCATTGGTAGAAATACCTGTAGTTACATCTGAGTTCTTAATGTACTGCTCACCCCAGGTGCACATCATTGCTGCATAGATAATTATTGCAAGAATGACGTTGAAGAATACACCTCCAAAGAGTACAAAGAATCTCTGCCAGGCGGGATGTGAACGGAACTCCCACGGTTTAGGTTCGCTCTTAAGCTGTTCCTTGTCCATAGACTCGTCTATCATTCCCGCAATCTTGCAGTAACCTCCAATAGGCAGCCATCCTATACCGTACTCAGTATCAGACTTTTTAGGCTTCCATCTGAAGAGAGCAAACCCTGCGTCAAAGAAAAGGTAAAACTTCTCCACCTTTATCTTGAACAATCTTGCAAAGAAGAAGTGTCCGAACTCGTGAACCAAAACCAGCAGACTGAGTGCCAGTATAACTTGAACTATCTTTATAAAAATTGCCATTATAAAAAATGCGTGCGGTTAAATTTTACATAAAAGCTCCTTTGCGTAAACCTTTGAGAGCCTGTCCGTTTCAAAAATCTCATCCAAAGTGCAGACAGGAATGAAGGTAATCTTCTCAATGGTTTTTTCTATGAGCTGAGGTATTTGGCTAAATCTTATCTTTTTGTTCAAAAATGCATCAACTGCAACTTCATTTGCTCCGTTCATGGCGCAAGGAATGTTTCCTCCTCTCTTAAAACAGTCGTATGCAATTCTAAGGCAAGGGAACTTGTTAAGATCCGGAGCAGAGAAGGTGAGTTCCTTCAATTCAGGGAAGCTTATCCTCTTTGTATTCAATGAAATACGCACAGGATAGGAGAGGGCGTACTGGATAGGAACTCTCATATCCGGATAGCCCAGCTGCGCCTTTATGCTGCCGTCTACAAACTGAACCATAGAGTGCACAATAGACTGAGGGTGAACCACTACCTCAATCTTCTCCACAGGAACGTTGAAGAGCCACGCTGCCTCCATAATCTCCAAACCTTTGTTCATCATTGTGGCTGAGTCAATTGTGACCTTTGCTCCCATATTCCAGTTAGGATGGTTGAGAGCCTGCTCCACTGTAATGTTCTCAAATTCAGAAATATCTGTATATCTGAAAGGACCTCCGCTGGCTGTCAGAAGAAGTTTTTCTATTTGAGTCCTCTCTCCCTGCAGTGACTGGAAAATGGCGGAATGCTCTGAATCTACGGGAATTATAGGGGCGTTATACTCTGCGGATAGTTTGCTGATTATGCTTCCCGCAGCAACCAGCGTCTCCTTGTTTGCAAGGGCAATTATCTTTCCCTTCTTAATGGCAGAGATGGTAGGAGCCAGTCCGCTGAAGCCTACCATTGCAGCCAGAACTATATCTACGTTACTTCCTCCCGCCAGTTCTCCGGCAGATTCCACACCAGCAAAGACCTTTATGTCCAGCGGGTCTAAAGCATCCTTTACCTCCTGGTAACGCTCTTTGTTACAGATGACTACAGCGTTGGGGTTAAACTGTTTGGCCTGCTGTATAAGAAGTTCTGCGTTGCTTCCTGCAGAGAGCATCTCCACCTGAAACATATCGGGATGTTGAGAAATCACATCCAAAGCCTGGGTTCCAATTGAGCCGGTAGAGCCCAGAATTGCAATCCTGCGTCTATCTTCCCTGCTCATTCTCCTCCTCCATTTTTGGCTGATTATCTGGAGTCATGCCTGAGGTTACAAGCTGAATGGCCTTCATCTCCTTCTGCCACTGATTTATCTGCTGCTTAAGTGAATCTACCATTATGCGGTTCTCAACCATCTCCTTACGGGTCTGCTCTGTAGGGTAGCCCGGCAGAAGCCTCTTGAGAGGCGTTACCATTATAACCAGAAAAGAGAGCAGAAATCCGCCCATAACAACAAGCAGAAGGGTAAGCAGAATGCTCCTACCGCTTCCCTTCACCACAAAGAGGTCTTTCTCAGGCTCTTCCTGAGTAAACTTCAGGTGGTATTTGTCTGAAAGTATCTTTAACATAAAATTACCTAACTTTGTCCCCGTATGGAGAGGATAGTAGGAATAGATTACGGAAGAAAAAGGGTTGGGGTTGCTGTAAGTGATCCCCTCGGCATTTTTGCCTCCGCTCTAGACACAGTATCCTCTGCAAAGATAATTGAATATCTCAAAAACTATGCTCAGAGTGAGACTATCACTCTTTTTGTGGTGGGATATCCCAAAAATCTCAACAACACTCCGGCCGAATGCGCACAGTATGTTGACCCTTTTTTGAAGACCCTTAAGAAGAATTTTCCCAATATCCCGATAGTTTTAGAGGATGAGCGCTTTACCACCACTCTGGCGCAACGAGCTATGATTGAGGGCGGTATGAAGAAATCTGACCGCAGCCAGAAGGGTGCTGCAGATAAAATAAGCGCAGCACTGATTTTGCAGGGGTATATGGACAGGAGAAATAATTAGAGATATGATACTACCTATATATGTATACGGACAACAGGTCCTAAGAGAGATAGCAAAACCCGTAGACCCAAACATGGAGGGGTTGGATACTCTGCTTAACGATATGTATGAGACTATGAAAAATGCAGACGGCGTGGGAATTGCCGCTCCGCAGGTGGGTAAGAGTCTCAGAGTTGTGATTGTAGACGGAACAGACATAGCGGAGGACTATCCGGAACTGAAAGATTTTAAGCGTTATATGATTAATCCGGAGATTCTGGAGGAGAGTGAAGAAACTTCAGAGTACTCGGAGGGGTGCCTCAGCGTTCCGGATATCAACTGCAACGTAATCCGCCCAAGCAGGATTAAAGTACGCTATATCAATGAGAAACGCCAGGAGGTTACAGAGGAGTTCAGCGGATTCGGCTGCCGTATGGTGCAGCACGAGTTGGATCACCTGGACGGCCACCTCTTTGTAGACCGCGTTTCACAGATTCGCCGCAAACTCATAGGCGGCAAACTCCGCAAACTGGAGACCCGCAACTTCCATCCCCGTTATAAGATTAAATAATGAAGAAACCCTCTTCATTTGGCCGTAAAGTGTTAAAAGCGGCAGGGCTCATCCTTGCCGTAATAATCATTGCTTCAGTTTTTTATGGCTTTACATCCGGATGGAAACGTCTTGTTGTCAAAGAACAGATTATCTCAGACAGCAGGTTGCAGGCGGAGTTTGATAATTTTAAGATTGTTCAGATTTCAGATCTTCATCTTAATTCTTTTAACAAATGTCCTCAGTGTGTCTCAAGAATAGTGGACAGCGTTAATGCCCAAAATCCGGATCTGATTGTCTTTACCGGCGATCTTGTCTCAAGGCAGAGTGAAGAACTTGCTCCTTTTGCAGATATTCTCTCCCGCTTAAAGGCACGCTACGGTGTTATATCTGTTTTGGGTAATCACGATTATGCCATTTACGGCCCACTTAGAAAGAATCCTTCTTCCGTTGTAAAAGATAAGAATAAGTTGGTTGAAATGGAACGCAGTATGGGTTGGCAAGTGCTTTTGAATGAGAGTATTATCATTGGAGATTCTATCTCAAATCTTGCTATAGCCGGAGTGGAAAATGAGGGCAAACTAGGCCGGCTTCACCTTGCAGATTTGGATAAGGCTATGGAAGGCGTTCCCTCTGACTGCTTCACAATCCTCCTCTCTCATGACCCCTGGTTCTGGAGACACAAAGTTCTTGGCAAAACCACTATTCCGCTCACTCTCTCAGGTCACACACACGGCGGCCATTTCCGAATAGGAAAGTTCTCATTTGCAAGGTGGATGGTAGGTCCTTACTGGGGCGGCCTCTATAAAGAGGGCAACCAGCAACTCTTTGTCTCTACGGGCATTGGAGGTATGATACGTTTCCGCCTTGGTGCCTGGCCTGAAATAGATGTCATCACTCTCAAAAGATAAGAGGAAGAAACTCTTCCAGATAGATTCTCCAGTTGGTCCAGACGTGGCCGCCTGAGGTCTCGTTGTAACTGTACTGCAGATTGTTATTGTTGAGAAGCGTTCTCAGTTTCTCCACTTGTGGCTTGTAAGGGTCTGCATTACCAACACCAATCCAGTAGAGCGGCGGGTTCTCAAACTGGGTTTTCAGTTTCTGTTCAAAATTTATGTAAATCTCTGAAAGTTCGCAACCTGTCTTGTTTGCCGGCTGGGCAATTGAAGGGTCCAGAACCGGGGAGAAGAGACCAACGTAACCAAAGAGTTTTGGATTGTTGGCGGAGATGTAAATTGAGTGGAAGCCGCCCATGCTGAGGCCGCCTATTGCTCTTGCATCTTTGGATTTCTTTACCCTGTAGTTGCTCTCCACAAATGAGATTATCTCATTGAAACTTGCTTCAAACTCTCCGTTCATTGTTCTTGGAGGGAAGAAGGTTGGGAGTATGTAACTGTCTGAGCCCTGGAGCGGTGAGGCTTGCTGAGAAACGTTACCGTT
>CAMHRD010000065.1 GCA_946187365.1 uncultured Bacteroidales bacterium | reverse complement strand
AGAGAAGATGACGGTTACTATGTTGCGTGCCTTGAACTTATGGTCATCCAGCGGAGAGCGTAACTTCCTGTCTACATAGCCTGCAGCAAGGTATGCCAGTATAAATGCCGGCAGGAATGCAAACAGAAAGAAGAGATCTGAGAAGACCATATCTGTGGAGTGATAGTTTAATGAGAATAACCGAACGATACTTCAACCGGAGAGACTATATCATATTTGTCCAAACGGCTGAGGTGGAATTTGTAAGTGATTTTAAAAGAGCCTGTTCCGTAGGTAGGATCTGAAAGCTTGGAAATGTAGTTTGCCTGAATCCAGTTCTCAAAATCCTGAACGGTTTTATTGAATCTCTCTTTGGCAATCTCATCCTGCTTAGCAATAACGTCATTGTATGAACCTTTCTCCTCAAAGCGGACAAACCACTCCGTGCTGTTCCTTTTCACCCAGGCTGCAGACTGCTCTTGAATCTCTTCGTAAAGTCCTCTGAGTTTGCTGATTTCAGCCATATTACCCTCTTCCGGGATGGATGAAACATCCTGAGTCTTCTCTGAATACAACTTATAATAAATCTCGCCTTTAACACCTCCGCCTTTGCTGCAACCAAGAAGCATAAGGACGCAGGATACAAGTGCCAAAGCAATAATACCTTTTTTCATATTACAATCCTATAGTCTGCCAAACGGCGGGCCAAATTTAGAAAAATTACCTTAATAAACCTTCTAAAATCTCTTTGTATCTGCCTGGTATTATGATATGGTGATTCCCGATAGGTTCACGGAAGAAGTAGTTGCAATCCTCTTTGTTGTCTAACTTAATGAGTATCTGTGTTCTGCAGAGGTTTGGCTCGCTCTGGCAGCAAAGAAGTTTGCCCTCTGAGACAAAACAGCGTGATATATCTCCCGCCACCTTAAAGAGCGTAACATCTCCCTCCTCCATAAATCCTCTTATTCCAACGCCTATTCCGCTCTCAAAGTGAGTATCCAGCTGATACCTTTTAACCATATTCAGCGGAACGGTGCAGTGGGCAAAGAGTATCTCTCCGCTCTCGGAATCTATCCGGGCAGGGTTTGCCTGGAATCCGGAAACGCCTGATACTGCACGGCTTATAATCATAGAGAGCATAGCCGGAATATCTCCCTCGCACCCGGCAACAATTCCCTCCGAGTTGAGTTTTGCCAATGCCCAGCAGCCGGTATTCTTAAGTGATGAGAGAAGGTCAAAGCACCTTATGGTGACGGCCTCTGCGTTATGCTTTTTGACAACGCTCTTTATTGCCTGATAGATCTTTACAGCCCCCGGAAGGTACTTTTCCGCCTCTTTGTTGGAGTACTCGCAACCAACAGGAAGGCAAGGCTCTCCCTCTAATTTTCTATAGGCCTCTTCTACCTCCGCGATAGATATCTCCTCTATCTCCAAGCCCAGCCTGTCTTTTACTATCTCTCTGTTTACTCCGCTGGAAATGAGCCAGTCTGACGGCTTACCAATAACTGCCGCACGGCAGCGGGCAATCTTGTTTGCCGCACTCTGAATTCTGCTCAGTTTCTCAATCTTTGAGGTTATAAGTGAAGCTGTCCCGTGGATGATTTCTCCCTTAACTCCTCTCTGAACAAGGTAGGAGAGAATCTCCAAAGAGGCTGGCAGTGAGTTGCTTGTATCTGATGCCAGAAGATATACGGGATGCTTTGCGGAGTAGAGAATAATCTCCTCCTTCTGCTTGAAAATGTTCTCAGTTCCTCCGGTTCTTACAAATATCAGATTCAGATCCTCCTTTCCGTAATCAGAAAAATCCTCCCCTTTAAAGGTGAAGGGGAGGTTGATCTTACTCAGGAAACCCTCTGTTAAACTCTTTACGGAGAGTTCGTTATGAAGAGGGGAGGTAAGTGTGTAAATTGCTATACCCATATTAAAGAGGGAATGTTTCACTTATTGGGAAGAGTCCGTAGAGTCCTCCGGTGTGGATGAAAAGAATGTTATCTTTGGGATCTATGCGGGTCTTAGGATCCGCATATTTTTGGAGCTCGTTCCACAGACCGTACATTGCCTTGCCGGTGTAAACAGGGTCCAGAATGAGTCCCTCCAGACGGGCAATCTTGCGGATGAATTCCAACTCCTCCGGACGGGAGAGAGCGTAGCCTATTCCAACATATTTATCATTGATCTCAATATTATCTCTCTTTAAAACAGCATTGCTGAAATCTTCAGTATCAAGATATTGACTAAGCAATGATTTTGCGCCGTTGGAGATATTGTCCGCTATGTTGGTAAAGTATTCAACATCATCGCAGACAGCCATTCCAATGCATCTTTTTCCAAGGTGTCCCAACTCGTTGGCAAGGTGAAGGCCGGCAATTGTTCCGCCGCTTCCGGTTGCCACAATTATGGTGTTGAAGGTTATTCCCATCTCCTTCTCCTGAGCAACAATCTCCTGCATACAGTTGTAGTAACCCAGGGTTCCTATGGCGTTTGAGGCACCCTCCGGAATTATATAAGGCTTATAACCCTCTGATTCATACTTTTTTGCTATCTCCTCCATAATCTCCTGGCGGTGGTTGCGGTACTCATCCTGGGTGCAGAAGCGTACGTCCGCTCCAAGAAGGCGGTCTAAAAAGTAGTTGCCCGTAACAGGCGGAGTGTCTGATATTCTGAGCAGTACAGCAGATTTCATTCCCAAAAGGGTAGCCGCCGCAACGGTTGCGCGGCAGTGGTTGGACTGAATACCTCCGCAGGTAATGAGCAGGTTACAGCCCTTCTCAAGGGCGTCTGCAGCCTCAAACTCAAGTTTACGTACTTTGTTTCCGGTAAGTTCGCTTCCGGTCTGGTCATCTCTCTTAATGTAGATGTTGGCTCCAAGCTCCTCGGATAATCTATCCAGGCGGTTTATCTTGGTTGGCAGATTTGCAAGTCTTATTCTTTTCATAAGGGCAAATTTATTAATTTTGTCCGAGATATACCATTAGAAAATAATATTAAAGATTTAATATATGCGTTCAATCAGATTTTTGTTGGCGGCCCTTTTGGCCGTTGTTCTATTGCCCTCTGTTTCAGCAGCTCAGGGGAAGAACTATCCGGCAGACCTGCTGGAGGGTAAAAAATATGTAAAATATACGGAACTGAAGAGTTTTGATAAGATGAACCTTGCCGTAAGAGACTACCTGCGTACTCTTTCCAACGGTGTCAAGGTTCCTGTAAGGGTAGAAAACTGCTATCTGCTAAGGGGTAATGATTCCGTATATCTGAACTTCAACAGAAATTTTGCAGATTATCCTATGAGACCTGAGGTTGTAAAGAAGGTTTACAAGCTTGTAAATGAGAACCTTCCTGCGGACCTCAAGAACAAAAAGATAGCCATATTCTCCAACGGTTCCACTGTAGAGGAGTTGATGACTCCTTTCTATGATCCTTCTACAGGATACTCCCTGGGAGGAGGTGCGCTGAGTAAAAAGTCTGATACTCCGCGTCTTAAGGAGAATATGAGCAAGCCTTACGAGATTTCAAGAGGATTGCAGCAGCGTCATATTGCAATGAGCAACTCTCACGGCTGGTTCTATGAGCCTACGCTGGACCGTTGGGAGTTCCAGAGAGCACGTCTCTTTGGCGTTGTGGAGGACACATACACAATGAGTTACGTTGTTCCGTTCCTTACTCCAATGCTGGAGAATGCCGGTGCAGTTGTGCTGATGCCAAAGGAGAGAGACTGGAGAAGGGAGGAGGTGATTGTAGACAATGATACTCAGACCAAGGGCTACTACCAGAGAAACGGTTCCAACGCTTGGGAAAAGGTTGATTCTCTTGGTTTTGCTAACCCTAAGGCAACCTACGTTTTCGGTGAAAATCCTTTCCGTATGGGAAGTTACGTAAAGACTAAGGGTCTGCTCTCAACGGAGGCTCAGACTGAGGCGGACAACTCCCTTAAGGAGAGCCGAGTAGAGTGGAACCCTACATTCCCTACAGACGGAGAGTATGCAGTTTATATCTCCTATAAGTCTCTTCCTGAGAGCGCTAAGAGAGTCTCCTACACCGTGAAATACTCCGGAGGTGAGGCTAAGTTCCTCGTTAACCAGCAGATGGGTGGCGGAATGTGGGTTTACCTTGGAACATTCTACTTTAAGAAGGGTTTCTCAGACCAGGGCGTATACCTCTCTAACGCAGAGAGTTGCGGAGTGGTTACCGCAGATGCCTGCAAGTTCGGAGGCGGAATGGGTAACATTGCCAGAGGAGAGGGTGAGGGATTCGTTAGCGGAATGCCTCGTTTCTTGGAGGGTGCAAGATATTACCTTCAGTGGAGCGGTTTTGCAGACTCAGTTTACTCTATGTCCAATAATGAGAAGGATTATACAGATGACTATGTATCCAGAGGTAAGTGGGTTAATGCTCTTGCCGGCGGTTCAAAGATGCTTCCTAAGTGGGGTGTGGAGAGCCGCAACATTCCTGTAGACCTCTCCTTCGCATTCCATACGGATGCAGGTAACGCTCTGAGTGATACCATTATAGGAACGCTCTCCATCTACACCCGTACCTGCAAGGACTTTGGCGGAGAGAACCTCTATCCTACAGGAGAGGATAGAATTCTTGGAAGATATCTTGCAGATATAGTTCAGACTCAGCTGGTTGATGACATTTCAGACAAGTACGGTTTTGCATGGAGCCGCCGTAACCTCTGGGACCGTTCATATTCAGAGAGCCGCTCTCCTCAAGTTCCGGGTATGCTGTTGGAGTTCCTCTCTCACCACAACTATGCAGATATGAAGTTCGGTCTGGATCCGGACTTCCGTTTCACCGCTTCCAGAGCAATTTACAAGGGTATACTTAAGTTCCTCTCCTGGAAGAACAATGTTGCCTATGCCGTTCAGCCACTGCCTGTTAAAGATATGAGGGTGGAGTTTGAAAGCGCATTCAGAAAGTCCGCAGAACCTATCGAGACCACAACAACCACTACTGTAAAGAGCAAGAAGAACAAGAATAAGAATAAGAAGGGCAAAAAAGGCAAGAGTGTGGTAACCACCAAGACATCAGTTGTTCCTACATATCTGGCTGTTAAGGCGGATGGAGACCTTATGGCAAAGGTATCCTGGACTCCGGTTGAGGATAAACTGGAACCTACTGCAAAACCAACCGGTTACGTGGTTTATATTGCTGTAGATGATGAGGGATTTGACAAAGGTACATACGTTGAGGAGGAGTTCTGCTCCGTTAAGATAGACAGGGGACATATTTACCGTTTCAAGGTTACCGCAGTTAACGAGGGAGGTGAGAGTTTCCCTTCAGAGGTGGTTGCAGCCGGTGTTCCAAACAACTTCAAGGAGGAGAACATTGTATTGGTTGTGAACGCATTTGATAGGGTAGGTGCTCCAAAATGGCTGCAGAGCAGAGACTCTACTCTTGCAGGTTTCTTCTATGAGTATGACTACGGTGTTCCTTATATTAAGGATGCTTCATTCCTGGGTAAGATGTACGAGTACCGCCGCAACGTTCCTTGGACAGATGATGACGCTCCGGGGTTCGGCGCCTGCTACAATGACGAGGCAGGTCAGATAATTGCCGGTAACACATTTGATTACGCCTTTGACCACGGCCGTGCATTTATGAACAACGGCTTTGCTTTTGTTTCATCTACAAGAAGCGCAGTTGAAAGCGGAAAGACCAACCTTATAGATTACTCCGTATGTGATATGATTATGGGTAAGCAGTGTCAGACCAATGACGGCGCCCTAACAAAACTGGTTAAGTATCACGTATATACTCCGGAGATGAAGGCTGCTCTCAAGAACTTCTGCGCAGAGAAGAGATGCCTGCTCATTTCAGGTTCCTACATTGCAACAGACCTTGTAGATGCATACGAGTGCAACCCTAAGGAGGGTGCTCAGTTTGCTTCAGATGTGCTGAAATTCAAGTGGATGACTCACTCAGCAGCAAAGGACGGCAAAGTCTCTGCAGTGAACAACAAGTTTGGATTCAAGGGTAACTTTGAGTACTACAGCACTTTAAATGACAAGAAGTATGTATGCGAGGCACCGGATGCCTTCACTCCTGCAGTTGCTCAGGCATATACCATCTTCCGTTACCCTCAGACCAGCATTGCCGCTGCAGTTGCTTATCCTGGTGAGGATTACAAGCTTGTAGCCTTTGGCTTCCCGCTTGAGGTTCTCAAGGATCAGAAGCAGATAGATGTTCTGGTTGGCCAGGTAACAAACTTCTTCAAGAACTCCGTCCCAGAGAAAATTGAGGACGATAAAAAGGCACGATAGTGCCCGGTGCGTAGCACCGTGATGCCCCTTGAGGGGCCGGCAAAGCCGGGGGTGATGCTTTGTACAAGGGATGCGATGAGCATCCCTTTGTACAAAAAAAGGAGTGCGCGAGCACTCCTTTTTGTACAAGTTAAGCCGGATTCTGTCCCTGAAAATCAGGTCTTTATCATTTATCTCTGCAGCTTACCCCTCGGCAAAGGACGAGCAATCCTTAA
>CAMHRD010000064.1 GCA_946187365.1 uncultured Bacteroidales bacterium | reverse complement strand
ATCCGAATACTGCGTGAGCGTCTCTTGGAATGGCGTTGCGTTTGTTACCGCCGTCAATCTCATAGAGTTCAATGCGGTGCTTATCCAGAACCTTGTATAAGAATCTGAGCAACTGCTGGTTGGCGTTAACTCTGTTTTTGTTTATGTCATCTCCGCTGTGTCCTCCCATACTTCCGAATACTCTTACTTTATACTTAAGGTACTCTTTGGTTTGAGGTACGCGTTTGTATTTGAATACGGCTGTGGTATCTATACCGCCGTTACAGCCAATGCAGAGTTCTCCCTCATCCTCGGAATCAAGATTAAGGAGAATGTTTCCGGTAACGAATCCCGGTTTGAGAGCCTCAGCTCCGTCCAAACCTGTCTCCTCAGAGACGGTAAAGAGAGCCTCAACTCTTCCTGTCTTAATTGTAGGATCCGTAACAACAGCAAGTTGCGCAGCCATACCTATTCCGCAGTCTGCACCCAGTGTAGTATCTTTTGAGATAAGCCAGCCGTCCTCCTCGGTGTAAGGGATAGGATCCTTTGCAAAATCGTGATCCACACCCGGATTCTTCTCGCATACCATATCTGAGTGGCTCTGGAGGATAACGGTAGGAACGTTCTCCTTGCCCTTATCTGCCTCCTTGATAATCACTACGTTACCAACTTCATCTCTCTTTGCTTTGAGGTTGTGCTTCTTGGCGTATGCCAAAAGCCACTCTATGATTTTCTCCTCGTGACCACTCTCTCTGGGAACAGTGGTAATCTCCTTGAAGATTTCAAGAATGTCTTTGCTGTTCATAATACTATATTATTAAGTTGATTACTACTTATTGCTCTTGAGTTGACGCTCAAGATCTGCCACATAGTGACGGATATTTCTGTCCGTATCTATAAGATCGGATACGGTGTTGCAGGCGTGGAGAACGGTTGCGTGATCCTTTCCGCCCATCTGACTTCCGATAGATGCCAAAGAGGTCTTGGTAAGATTTCTTACAAGGTACATTGTAATCTGACGCGCCTGTACAATCTCCCTCTTTCTTGTCTTTGAGACAATTAACTCCGGAGTAATCTTAAAGTAGTCACAGACGGTGTTACGTATTCTCTCAAGTGAAATCTCAGAAGAATCTATGTTGATTATCTGCTGAGTTACCCTCTTTGCAAGTTCAAGGGTTATGTTCTCATTGTTCAGAGTTGCGTGCGCTACCAGAGAGAGTATTGTTCCCTCAAGTTCACGAACGCTGCCCGTAACCCTGTTTGCCAGATACTCAATAACCTCCTGTGAGAGAACTATACCCTCGTTCTCACTCTTTGCCTTGAATATCTTAAGTCTTGTTTCATAATCCGGAGGCAGGAGCTCGGCAGAGAGTCCCCATTTGAATCTCTGCAGCACTCTTTGCTCAAAGCCCTGCAAATTTGCAGGCGGACAGTCGGATGTAAGGATTATCTGCTTTCCTGCCTGATGCAGATAGTTGAAGATATGGAAGAATACATTCTGAGTACCGCTGCTGGTAATCTCCTGTACGTCATCTATAATCAATACATCTATCTGTTGGTAGAAGTGCAGAAAATCCGGTATCTTATTACCTATTGCGGCGTTCTGGAACTGCGTCTTAAAGGTATTTGCACTAACATACAAGACAATCTTATCCGGTAACCTTTCTTTAACTCTCAATCCTATGGCCTGTGACAGATGGGTTTTGCCCAGCCCCGAACCTCCGTATATGAACAATGGGTTGAATGGATTTCCTCCCGGAGTCTTGGCTACGGTCTCACCGGCACTCCTTGCAAGACGGTTGCAGGCACCCTCAATAAAATTGTCAAAAGTGTACCGAGGATTAAGATTTGACTCAATATAGAGTTGCTGGATTCCCGGAATAACAAAAGGATTCATCTTCTCCTTTTCATCTCTAGGAATGGCAATTCCTCTGTTTCTAAGCTGAATCTCGTTCTGGTGAGTGTAAGATACCGTGGAGTTGAGAACTCTTACATTGTACGCAAGTTTTACGTTCTCTCCAATTACCCTCTTAAGAGTCTTTGCCAGGATATCATTCAACTGGCTCTCTTCCAACTGGCGGTAGTATGCATCTGAAGGAACTTCTATTGTAAGTTTGGATCCTACTAAGGAGACCGGCTTTACCGGAAGGAACCATGTCTTGAAGATGGAATCAGGAACGTTGTTCTTGATAATCTTAAGGCACTCACCCCAAACCTCTATGTAGTTTCTCTCCTTCATTAAACTTTGATGATACCAGAAAAAAAAAGCGCCGTTGTTTGGCAGAACAAAAATGGTTAAAAAAAAGTTATAAAAAAAAATCGTCCGCTATTGTTTTTTTCAGAATAAATATAAGAGCCTTATAAATCAATAAGAAAAAATTTACCCATTTGTAATGGTGTCATTTTTGGCTAATTGCAAGATTATTCTTTATAACTTGCTAATCAGAAAACCTTTACTCTTATGTATTTTTTGGGGTTTTCTTTAATCTTTTTAACAAGATCTTCTATTTCCACCACCAGACTGTCCAAAGAGTTGTGCAAAGCGTCCGTTGAGATGAGTTTTCCGGTGGTAGATTGAGGTGACTGAATCTTCTCCAAAAGTGAATTGAGTTCTTCCACTGTCTTACTGAGTTTTACGGTGGAGAGCTCCTCAGAGGTCTTGTTTAAGTTGCTGAGTGTCTTATGGAAATCACCCTCCGGAGAGTTCAGTGAATCTGTTAAAGCGTTGATATTCTTAAGAGAAGCGGAGAGGTCCGGAGCCATCTCGTTCAAAGAACCGGTAAGCTTCTGAACATTGGCCAGAGAGCCGTTCAGACGGTGCAGAGAGGAGTGCAGATCTGCTCTGGCAGCGGAGTCAAGAGTCTGATTTATAGCAGACAAGGTCTTCTCCAACTCCTCCATTACCTCTCCCAGTTTGTTCTTAATAGGGCTGGCGTAACCGTAAAGTATGCTTATCATATCCGGAACGGTTGCTCCGGTTAGGGTATCTCCCCTTTTTAGCATAGTCCGGCTCTCTCCCAGTACTATACGTAAAGATTTACCGCCCAATATACTTGAACTGTATGCTTCTGTTCTGGAGTCTGAAGGGAGTTTGTAATCCTTTTTAACACTGAGACTTATGATAAAACGGTCCTTCTCTGTGTCATATTTTATCCTGTCAATTGCACCCACTTTAAGTCCTTTGATATACACTGGAGAGGTTGGCGTAATTCCGTCTACTTCACTCAGATAGGTGTAGTACGTATGGCTGCTTTTGAACATATCGTGACCCTTCAGATAGTTGATGGCAAAGAAGATGGCCACAAGAATAAGGATGAGGAAAAAACCTACTTTCTGACTATTGCTTATCTTCATAATCTGTTGTTTTCTAATTTATTTACTGTATATCACCCCTTCTCTGACCACAATTACAAAGGCTCCCTTAAAGACTTTTCTGATCTTTGGAAGATCCTTTGCGGCCGCCTCCCTGGTTTTATAGTTTCCCAAAAAGTATTTGTATCTGCCGTCCTGATAGATAAAGCGGGCATCTTTGCGCCCCTTAAGGTCCGGAGAGTTGGATGCAAGTTTCTTGTTTACAGCCATTATCTGAATGGAGTAAAATGTATCCAACTGTTCAATTTTATCCTTTTGCTCAGGCTCTTTTGGTTTAACTTCCGGCTCCTGCTTTGGCTTTACCTCCTGCTCTTTAACCTTTGGCATCTGCTCTATGTCTTCCGGCTCGTTATTAGGTTCCGCAGGCCTGCTGTCCAAAGAGTTACGTCTCTCATAATCCTCCTTGTACTTTGTGAAGGCATCTGCCAGACGGCGGGCTATCTTGCTCTGCCCCTCATCTGTAATGAGTACCTTAAGGTCATCAGGGTTGGTGAGGAAGCCTATCTCCGTAAGTACGGAAGGCATGGTGGTTCTCCAAAGAACCAGGAACCCGGCCTGCTTGACTCCGCGGCCGTGCCTTACCGGACCCTTTGCATATTCATCCTGAATGAACTTTGCAAACTTTATACTCTGCTCTGAATAAGCGTTTTGCAAAAGGGAGAATATGATGTAAGACTCTGGGGAATCTGGGTTAAAGCCCTCATACTTAGTGCTGTAATCCTCCTCCATTTTAATTACGGCGTTCTCTCTCTTGGAGACCTCAAAGTTGCGGTCACTTACGTGTGTTCCCATTGTGAAGGTCTCAGCTCCGCGCGGAACAGGAGAAGGATTGGCGTTTACGTGAACGGAGATGAAGAGGTCTGCCTTGTTGCGGTTGGCTATATCTGCTCTCTCCGCCAGCGGGATGAATACATCTTTCTTTCTGGTATAGACCACTTTAACATCTGGATGTTCATCCTCTATTATCTTTCCCAGCTTAAGGACTACGGAGAGGACTATGTTCTTCTCACTGTACTTCTTGTCTTTGCTAAGACAGCCGCTGTCTCTTCCTCCGTGGCCGGCATCCAGCACAAGGCACCTGAGCCCCTCCGTCTGAGAGGATGCCTCAGCAGGAATGAAGAGGAAGAGTGCTGCAATTATGCACGTTAATCCGAATCGGGTAAAATGATTGACCATCTTAGGTACGTTAATTGCTTAAATTGTGCTACATTTGCCAGTGCTGACAAAATTACAAATAAAAGCGGAAAAAAGTGCATAGGATGAGTTTGAAGAGAATCATACGCAGATGGGGATACTTTACCATTACAGTATCCCTCATTCTTGTTATGCAGAGCTTTTCCGCTCCAAAACGCTCCCAGATTCCCGGTCTTAGGGTTTTACACCTAAGAGATACCGTTCCAACAAAGGATTCAATTGCTACAGACAGCCTAAAGAGGGACACCATCGTGATAATAGATTCCTCTCAGATTTCTACCCTCAAAGAGCCGGTCTTCTCCACGGGAAGAGACTCCAGCGTTGAGATTATGACGGAGGGTAAGAGGATGCTCTATTACTATGGAGATGTGACGGTTACGTACGGTGACATTCAGCTGAAGGCAGACTATATGGCCTATAACGTGCAGACTAAGACGGTCTTTGCCAAGGGTTTGCCGGATTCTACGGGTGTGATTAAAGGTATGCCTGAACTGAAGGAGGGTAAGAATACCTTCACAATGGAGAGCGTCTACTATAACTTTGACACCAAGAAGGCCAAGATTTTCAATATGATGACTCAGGAGGGAGAGGGCAACATCAGAGGTAAATACATTAAGAAGATGCCGGATAACTCAGTCAACATCTCCAAGGGTATCTACACCACCTGTGATGCTGAAGTTCCTCACTTCTACCTTCAGATGACCACGGCTAAGGTTGTGAACTCCGGGCCCGTTAAGAAGACGGTGTTCGGCCCCGCTTACACAGTGATTGAAGGGGTGCCTACTCCGTTTGCTCTGCCGTTCGGATTCGTTCCAAAGATCAGCAACAGAAGCGGCGGCGTGCTCTTCCCTACTTACGGAGAGGAGACGGCCAGAGGCTTCTACCTCAGGGGGTTAGGCTATTACTTCGTATTCGGTGAGCACTTTGATCTGGCGGCTACCTGTGACATCTACACCAAGGGTTCCTGGGCAACAAATCTCAATGCCAGATATACAAAGAGGTACAAATATACCGGTTCACTATCGGGAGTCTATTCAGTAGACATTACGGGAGAAAAGGGGCAGCCCGATTATGTAAAGAGCAAGAACTTCTCCCTCAACTGGAGCCACGCGCAGGATGCAAAGGCAAGGCCGGGAACTACGTTCAGGGCATCTGTAAACTTCTCCAGCCCCTCTAACAGCAGGTATAACTCAACCACTATAAATCAGGCACTTACAAACCAGATTTCATCTTCCATCTCCTACGGAAAGAGCTGGGCGGGAACTCCGTTCTCACTCTCCATAAACGCTCTGCACAACCAGAACTCAAGAGACAGTTCATACGCCGTTACCTTCCCTAACCTCACCTTTACCGTAAGCCGTATCAACCCGTTCCGCAGAAAGGAGATGGTGGGAAAGAAAAAGTTTTACGAGGATATAACCTTCAACTATTCCGCAAGGTTTGACAACAAGATAAACTTTAAGAGCAGGGAAGTTAAGGAGCCGGATTTCTTTAAGAAGATGAAGAACGGACTCCAGCACAGTTTCTCCATCGGACTCCCTACCTTTACAGTTCTCAAGTACATACAGGCCTCACCTAGCGTAAGTTACGGTATGAACTGGTACTTCTCAGATGCAGTTCAGTACTATGATACCGAGCAGAAGAAGGTGGTTACTGAGTACTCGGATCCGTTCAGCACATTTGGCGTAACACAGAACTACAACTTTGCTCTGAGTTTCAACACCCGCCTTTACGGTCTTTTCAACTTTGGAAAAGATTACAAGGTGCAGGCAGTCAGACATACCGTTACTCCTAGTTTGAGTTTCAGTTATATGCCGGAGCTGGGAACCCGTGCAAACGGCTACCGCACATACCAGTACGTAGATATGAACGGTGTGGCTCACTCCGTGGTTTACAACAAGTACAGCGGTCAGATGTACTCGCCTCCGGGAATGGGTAAGAACGCAGGTATGTCATTCAACATTGGTAACATGCTGGAGGCCAAGATAAAATCTCAGCAGGATACCACGGGTAAGGGAACCAGAAAGATAAGACTCATAGACCAGTTGAACATATCAGGTTCATACAATTTCCTGGCAGACTCCATAAAGCTTTCAAACATAGCGGTTTCTATGAC
>CAMHRD010000063.1 GCA_946187365.1 uncultured Bacteroidales bacterium | reverse complement strand
TTTGATGAGACCCACAGCCGTGCCTTCACCGTCACCGTTGGTATGAACTTTTAACACAACATAATATGAAACGATTTCTTTTGTTGTTTGCTTTAACGGCATTCATATTTTCTGCCGTTTCAGCACAACCGGGAGCTCCTGCAAATCAGGCAAAACAGAAACCTACCCTGCCGGTAAAACAGACATCCGGCAAAGATGACTACCTATACAGAAACCTCTTTGAGGGTGGAATGGTCAAGTTTACATTCCAATGGAATCCAAGCGATGATCATACCCTTGTTGTTCTGAAAGATCCTCATACCAAGAAGGTTGGAGTATGGCACAACTCCTACATTTTCTACTCAGACAGACCTAGTTCTCCGTCACATATGAAGGTGTGGGGTTTCTGGGTTTTGAAACCTGAATATGATGATATTATCCTGGGCCTCATAAAGACAGGCAGCGGAAAATCATCCCATGCTTACGCTCTGGTATGCAAAGAGATGGAGAAGAGAGACAAAAAGTGGAAAGAGTGGGAAGTTTACTCTGTTGGCTTGGGCGCATTCTGTGACAAAGGCCGTGCAGACCTTATCTCTCCATTCAAAGCAACCCGTGTTGAATATGATTTGGACTGGGGTTTTGTTGTTCTTACAAAGGAAGACAGAGACGGCAATGAGAAAAGCGGCCTTTGGGAGATAGATTTGAATAAGAACAAAAACGGTATTAAAGGAGTTAAACTTGTGGAGAAAATACCTCCGCAGTACACCGTCCTCAGCATTCCGTATTCCGCTAAGAATCTGTGGTGTTGCGCAACCAAAGAGAAAGGCGGAAACTTTGGCATTCTCTCCGCCAAGAGTAATGAAGAGGTGTTCCCGTTTGACTATGAGAGAGTTCAGATGGGCCACTATGGAATAGCCGTTAGAAAAGACGGCGGTAACGGAAAGTATGCCGTTATCTCATTTGAAGACAAGAGCATTACAGACTTTATCTATGATGAAGTTCCAAACAAAGTAAAAGAGGGATTCATCTTCCGCATGGGAGACAAGTACGGATTCAGAACTTATACAGAGTTTGGTAAAACTGTGTTAGAGCCTCAGTATGACACCATTATAAGAGAGGTGATGGATCCTGAAATCATCAACAAAGCATACGACGGACCTGTTCTTTTTGCAAAGAGAAACAACAAGTGGGGAGTCTATTCTCCAGATGGAACCTGCATTATGCCGGAGATGCTTGTAGATTACAACAAGAGGTTCTACTATATGGGAACTCTTCCTTCTCAGAGTTACACCTTTGCAACAGCCAAACAGGTTGAGCAACTGAAGAATACAAAGGGTGAGTTTGAAACTACAGAGCAGTTTGAACTCAGAAGAAATGATCCTCAAAGAGAGGCAGAGTATCTGGAGAACGCACTCTCTTCATACGCAAAAGAGTTTATAGTTCAGAAGGTTAAGGCCGCAGCCGCAGCTCCTGGCGGAATCAACATTAAGTTCGGAACCTACAATATGGACAATCAAAAATTCCCGTTTGTGTGCTCAGTTTCCGCACTTCCAATCTATGAACTCAGCGTTCCATACGAGGAGGGCCCTGCCTTTAAAGAGGCTTCTACCACTTTGAAAACCAAAGAGATGTTGGAGACCGCATCCTTCTTCATCTGCGATAGTTTTGTGCAAGTGGCAGAGATAACCTTTGCTCTACCAAATGGCAAGAGCTACCACTACACCAACCCAGGCCTCGCCTCCAACCGCGGCCCCGTTGTAAAATACACAGACCTCTTCTAAGGGATATTGAAAAGGTAAATAAGCCGTTCCTTATTGGGACGGCTTTATTTTTGGCCAAGACTTTTGTAAATTTGTGCGTTTTTATTTCTGAGTATGAGGAGAGTTTCTTTTGTAACTGTTATGGCACTGTGCGTTCTGCTGTTGGGATTGGCAGGATGCAAGGGCAACGGAAAGGTTTCTGCTGAGAGGCAGAAGGCCTTTGAAGATTCACTTATAAGCATAATTACGGAGGCTAATATTCCTATGATTCAGGCAAAGTACACTGCGCCGGGTGATACGGTTTACTGCCAGGTGGGTATAACTCCATGGGCTGAGGATTCAGTGAGAAAGGCGGATTATGAGCACGAGGCCATATTCCAGGCGGCCTCTCTGAGCAAGGTGGTCTTTGCTTATATAGTGCTGAAGATGTATGACTTGGGTGAGATAGACATAGACCGTCCGTTGTATGAATATACAGACATTGAGCGCTTTACGGATAAGGAGCAGGCAAAGAAACTTACTGCCCGTCTGATTCTGATGCACCGCAGCGGAATAGATGACTGGGCGGCATCTCCATCATCTGACGAGTGGCCTACAAGTCCAATCAACTTCACCTTCCCTGTAGACTCAATCTTTGGTTACTCCGGAGAGGGATACGCATTCTTGCAGAGAGCGGTTGAGGCAATTAAAGGGGCAGATATTCAGAGTATTGCAAAAGAATATGTCTTTGATCCGCTTGGAATGAACCTTACCGCATACGAGTGGATTCCTGAGTTTGAGGGAATTACAACGGCCTCCACAAGACGTAACGGAGAGAGCCAGGGAGTAAGGCAGTTCCCTCGTCAGAACGTGGCCTACACACTCAGAACATGTGCAACGGATTACTCAAAGTTCCTCAGCGTAATACTCAACGGAACAGGCTTAAAGCCTTCTACTCACGCACTTATGATAACTCCTTGCAGCGGTCCTGCAACTCAGTTCCCTCCAAAAGTCAGGAAGATAGATGAGAAGAAGAGCATCTACTGGGGTCTTGGACTGGGCATAGAGGAGAACCCACACTACGGCAGAGTTCTCTGGCACTGGGGAGACAACGGAAACACAAAGGCTCTTTTTGTGATTCTGCCAAAGGATAAGAAGACGCTCATCTACTTTGCAAACAGCGGAGCAGGTCACGATATAGTTGAGAAGGTAACCTCTCTCTTTTTAGGTGATAATGAGCCGTTTGATATAGGAGAATGGATTAGGGAGGAGTAATATGCAAAAGCCTACAAACAAAATAGGACCAACAGGAAAGAACCGCCACGGCGGCCTCTACTACAGAGGATTCAAAAAGTTTATCGCCCTCTTTTTCAACCACTATCTTTACAGGAAGGTTTACTATCCCGATGTGGAGAACATCCTTCCGGAGGGCAAGCCTCAGATTATAATCTCCAACCATCAGAACTGTCTGGTGGATGCAATTGCAGTTATGCTGGCCTTCAGAGGACCGGGACGCAAACCTTACTTCTGGGCAAGGGCGGACATATTTGCAGTGCACAAGCTGATAGAAAAGTACATCAGATTTTTAGGTCTGATGCCGGCATTCAGAATGAGCCATGAGGGATTGGATTCCGTTGGAGACAATGATTCCTCCTTTTTGGAGAGCCGTGAGCTTCTGGCAGACGGACAGTCTGTGATGTTATTCCCGGAGGCCGGACACCAGGATAAGAGATACCTGGGAGAGTTCCACGGAGGCTTTACAACTATGGCCTTCCAGGCAGCCGAGGATGCCAACTTTGAGAAGGATATATACATCTTGCCGGTAATCAACCACTACTCTGATTACTTTGGAATGAGGCGCGAGATGCTGATTAAGTTCGGAAAACCAATCTCTTTGAGAGAGTACTATGACTTCTACAAGGAGAAACCGAGAACTGCAATGCGCCAGGTAAGCGAGAGGTTCCACAACATTATCTCATCTATGATGTTGGACATCAGGGATCTGGACAACTATGACTCAATAGATTTTCTACGTACCAACTATGGAGTTAAGTATGCTGCAATAAAGAATCTTCCTTACAAGATTCTTCCGGAAAAACTGGAGACAGAGAAGAAGATGGTTGCAGATTTGGCTGCTTTGGATGATGAGAAGAGAACCTTCTTCTACAACTCCGCAGCTCAGCTTAAGAAGGGATTGGATGAGACCGGTCTTAAGTTCAAGGACTTAAAGCGCAAGGTCTCAACCGGGCAGGTTATCTTCAAAGCTTTGGCCTGCCTCGTTCTGCTGCCTCTTTGGATAGTATCCCTTTGGCCTCACTACCTCATTTACAACATCCCTAAACCGCTTACCAATAGGATGAAAGACAAGATGCTCTCAGGATCCTTCTTCTTGGGAATGAGCGTAGTTATAACCATTCCGCTTTTCTACCTGATATCATTCTTTGTGGTGTGGGGAGTGTTGACCATTTATATGGCTCTGATTTACTTAGCATTACTGCCGTTCTTAGGCCTCTTCTGCTGGGAATACACGGAACTCTGGGACAGCTTTAAGCAGGATTTGAGGCTCTGGAAATTTCAAAAACGGACAAAAAGTGCTATCTTGCGAGGCTTTAAGCATACAAGTGAAACTATAGAAGACCAGCTTTGGTCACTGTTCAGAATATGAAAAGAAGAGTTGTAATAACCGGAATGGGAATCTACTCCTGCCTGGGAAAGACCCTGGAGGAGGTTAAAACCTCTCTGTACGAAGGGAAAAGCGGAATTATCTTTGACCCCGCAAGAAAGGAGATGGGATTTCTCTCCGCTCTTACAGGACATGTAGATATACCAAACCTCAAGGGAGTGCTGAGCCGCAACCAGAGAGTGTATATGCCGGAGCAGGCAATGTATGCCTTCTGCGCTACTGCAGACGCCCTTAAGAGTGCCAATATAGATCAGGATTATCTCGATAGTCATGAAGTGGGACTTCTCTACGGAAACGACTCCAGTGCGGAGCCTGTTGTTACCTCTGTAGATACAATGAGAGAGAGGAAGGATACCTCCCTCATTGGCAGCGGCGGAATATTCAAGAGTATGAACTCCACCGTTACTATGAACCTCTCCTGCATCTTCAAACTCAAGGGAATAAACCTTACGGTATCCGGTGCTTGCGCCAGCGGTTCCCATTCAATTGGGTGGGGAGCAATGCTCATTCAGAACGGCTTGCAGGATATGGTAATCTGCGGAGGAGCACAGGAGGTTAACCCGTTCTCCGTTTGCAGTTTTGACGGAATAGGCGCCTTCTCCAAGAGAGAGGCGGAGCCTGAAAAGGCCTCACGTCCGTTTGACAAGAACAGAGACGGACTTGTACCATCGGGAGGAGCAGCAACTGTAATACTGGAAGACTATGAGAGTGCGGTAAAGAGAGGCGCTCCAATCATTGCAGAGGTTTTGGGATACGGTTTCTCATCTAACGGAGACCACATCTCAGTTCCTAACGTAGACGGTCCGGCCCGCTCGCTTAAGATGGCGCTGCTGCATTCCGGCCTGAAATGCAATGAGATAGGCTACATTAACGCACACGCAACCAGCACAATGGTGGGTGACCAGAACGAGGCAAAGGCAATCTACCAGGTATTCGGAGATGAGATGCCGCCTGTAACATCTACCAAGTCTCAGACCGGACACGAGATGTGGATGGCCGGAGCAAGTGAAGTTATCTACTCCATCCTTATGATGAAGAATGACTTTGTTGCAGCCAACCTCAACTTTGAAACTCCTGATGAGGATTCGGCAAAACTGAATATTCCGGCAAAGAGAATTGAGAGAAAGTTCTCTACGTTCCTCTCCAACTCATTTGGTTTTGGAGGAACTAACTCTACGCTGGTTATCAAAGATTTATAATAAACAGAAAGATATGACTAAAGAAGAATTGATTGCAAAGGCAGTAGATGTACTTGCAGAAGAATTTGAAGTAGAAAAGGAAGAGATTACTCCGGATGCAGATATTAAGAAGACTCTGGATCTTGACTCTCTTTCACTTGTGGATCTTGTTGCTCTGATAGAGGAGACATTTGATATCAAAATCAAAGGCACAGACCTCGTTAAAACCACTACGTTCCAGGAGCTTTACGATTTCCTCTTTGAACGCGTACAGGCAAAATAAATGACTAAAATTGCACTGGCCGCATACCGTTTCTTTCAAAAGAGACGCGCGGTCTTTTATCTGCTCCTTATAGGAAGTTTCGTTCTGCTGGCCCTGCTTGCCAGCAGAATGTATTATGAGGAGGACATCTCAAAACTTCTGCCCCAGACGGAAGCTAACCGCGGGGCCCGTTTTGCTTTTGACCGCCTCAAGGTAAAAGACAAGATTTTTCTGGAGTTTAGACTCTATTCCAATGAACAAATGGATGATTATGAGAGGGTTGGAACCATCCTTGCGGCCTGTGACTCTTTTTGTGATTCCCTTCTTTCTCACGATGGTGAAAAGGACATTGAGGGTATCTTTAAAAATGTAGACCCGGAACTTTTACCTGCTGCGGCATCTCTGATTTTAGACAACGCACCTCTCTTTTTAGACAGCACTTTTTATTCTAAGGTGGGCTCTTTGCTCAGCGCGCAATCTGTAGATTCTCTTATGGCATCCAACGTCTCCATTTTGGAGAACGATGCAGCGGGTATCTACTATGACATTGTCTGCAAAGATCCGCTCTCCTTCAGAAACATAATGATAGGGGAGGCGCTCTCCTTAAAGGATAGCTCTGATAACGGCCTATCTATCAGCGCCTCCAATAGTTTCTATCTCTTTACAAAAGACGGGGAGATGGCGGTGGCTTTTCTTACTCCTTCCTTTAAGGCAATGGACAGCAAGGCGGGGACCCGTCTTGTAAACAAAATAAACGCAGAGATAAAAGCCTTTGAAACTCTCTATCCAAACGTTGAGATTTTGTACTACGGAGCACCGGTGCAGAGCGTTTACAATGCAAAACGCATAAAGAAAGATTTGATTTACACCGTCTCCT
>CAMHRD010000062.1 GCA_946187365.1 uncultured Bacteroidales bacterium | reverse complement strand
CCTTCTCCATTCTTCAGATTGGGAGGTGCAGTCTCCACTCCTACCTGGTATCAACTCAAAGACAAGTATTACTGGGATATGAGCGTAGGCTACAATGACGGTTACAACGCAATGCTCAGTTCACCTGAAGGAGAATACGACTACCGCATTAACACTCCGTTCCAGTACAACGTAGGTATGGCATTTGTTCTTCCTAACGGAACAATAAGTCTTGATTATGAGGCTAACAACCTTGCACAGACCCGTTTCCGCAACAAAGTGGACGTTGAATCATTTGACAAATCTGATTTCTCATACGAGAATGACTTCCTTAAGACTCATTGTTCAAACAGCCACAACTTAAGAGTAGGTGTGGAGATTAACCCAATAAGCCTGCTCTCTTTAAGAGGCGGTTTCCAGTACACCAGAGTTGGTCTTAAGTCAGACTATTTTGGACAGACATCTGAGAAATATATTGCATCTGCAGGTTTTGGAATCAACACTCCAAGCGGCTTCTTTGCAGACTTTGCAGTTGCTGCAAACCTTAAGAAGTACAACGTGAATCTCTTTGATGATGAACCTGGTGCAGACTATATGCTCAACAGCACATACACCGGCATTAAGAGAAACGGTTTCCAGGTTCTTGCAACCTTTGGATGGAGATTCTAAAGAATTAGAGCAAAAAAGATATTGAGTCCGGCCCCTCGTTAAAGAGGAGATCTACAACGGACAGATTTGAGACAAAGCCCTGCTTGGCAAAGACCTGCCAGTAGGGCTTTTCCAATGCCCACTCCTTAAGCAAAGAGCACTGCTTGCTCTTAGGGTGAATCCGCTCTCTCAAATCTACAACATCCTCAGTAGAAGGAATCAAATAATCTGTAGTGTAAGAAACCTCAGCCCTAACTCCGCAGAATAACAGCAACTGCTTTGTTAGCAGGGTATTAAACTTTAAAAGTGAGCGCTCTCCGGAACGGATAATATTAAACAGATCATCTTTGTAATAGACAAAGAAGGGAGAGTTCATATAGGCCGCCTCAAAAGCACGGGTATGCTTTATAACCCAGTCTTCTGAGTAATCTATCTCAATCTCCGCAATTGGAACCTTATGGGTAAAGTTATCCCCGCCTCTGCTGACGGGGATATTAAGATTCATTTTTCCGCCGGCCGTAAGAATGGTGCAACGGTTTCTGTATGACTGCTTCTGATAGTTCTCGCAAGCCTCTATGCAAACGCTCTTGTACTTTGCAATTGCCGCAAAATACTCAACCGGAGGAAGATACGCAGAACTAAGAAGACACTGCATTACTCCTCAGCGTTGCCGGATCCGGCTCTTACAATACCTCTCTTGCTGGAAGTGATGAAGTCCAGAATGATTCTCTTCTCAGGGCTCTCCGGAAGAGTCTCCTCTGCCTTCCTGCAAGCATCAGAAACGTTCAGTCCGCTCTGATAAATCACTCTGTAAACGTCTCTTATACGCTCAATCTGCTCAATTGTAAAGCCTCTTCTTCTAAGACCTACAATGTTGATTCCATAGAAAGAGGTTGGGCGTTTGCCTGCCATTGCAAATGGAGGAATATCCTTGCTGAATGCAGAACCTCCGGAAATCATAGCATGGCATCCAATGTGAGTAAACTGATGCACTACGCTAGCACCGCCAATAATTGCAAAGTCATCAACCTCAGCCTCTCCGGCCAGACCGGTGTAACTTACAAGAATAACGTTGTTTCCAACCTTGCAGTCATGAGCAACGTGAACGTAAGCCATTAAGAAAGAGTTGTTTCCTATAATGGTTTTGTTCTTTCCGCTGGCAGCGGTACCGCGGCTTACGGTGCAGTACTCTCTAATCATTACGTTGTCACCTATCTCAACGTAAGACTCTTCTCCCTTAAACTTGAGGTCTTGTGGAATAGCACCAATTACGGCTCCGTTAAAAATTTTGCAGTTGTTGCCTATTTTTACAAAATCGTTGATGCAGGCATACGGACCAATCCAGCAGTTATCTCCAATCTCCACGTGCTCCGCAATAGTTGCAAACGGGCTAATAACCACGTTCTTACCTATCTTTGCATTAGGGTGGACAAATGCGTTTTCCATTCTCTTAGTTTTTGAATTTTACTTGTTCTTTATAACCTGGGCAACCATGTCTCCCTCGCAGGCAACCTGATTACCAACCCAGGCCTTTCCTCTCATACATACCAAAGAGTGTTCCAAAGGCTGAGTAATGACGAGTTTGAATACTACAACATCTCCCGGAACCACCTTGCGGCGGAACTTGAAGCCGTCTATCTTAGCAAAATATGTTGAGTATCTTTCTGGTTCGTCTACATTTCTAAGTACCAGAATTCCACCTACTTGTGCCATTGCCTCCACAAGAAGAACTCCCGGAACAACAGGCTCTGTAGGGAAGTGGCCTCTAAAGTAGTTCTCATTCACACCAATTGTCTTTATTCCGGTAATTGAATCATCCTCAACACCAATAATTCTGTCCACCATAAGGAACGGAGGACGGTGAGGAAGAAGTTTCTGAATACCGAGAACATCATAAACCGGCTCTGCATCCGGATCATACTTTGGAGCAACAGACAATCTCTGCTTTACTTCCTTAATCTTTTCTATATCCATAATTCAAAACTGTTTTCTAAAAACTATCTGCGGCCAAACTGTTTGATTGCCAGCGTTCTAAGTTCACGCGCAATGGTTGAGTTAATTGAGTGGCCGCTCTTGTATGCTATAACTTTTCCCTTAATTGGATAACCCACCAGTGAGAAATCTCCCAGCACATCCAGCAGTTTGTGTCTTGCACACTCGTTCTGGAAACGGATAGATGTGTGGCTGAGATACCCTTCCGGAACTCTCTCCAACCTCTTAACATTGAAGACTCCAGCAAGACGGTCCAACTCCTCCTGAGGTACCGGATTCTCCACAATTACAAGAGCATTGTCCAGGTCTCCTCCCTTAATGAGGTTGTTCTTAAACAGCGGCTCCAGCTCATGGAAGAAAACAAAGGTTCTGCAAGGAGCAATCTCTGTTACGAAGTCTGTATCCTGCTCAAACCTTGCATATTGATTTCCAAGCACTTTGGAGTTAAAATCTATCATTACGTCAATTGAGAAATGGTCATCAGGCAGAACAACCATCTCACTCCCCTTCTCATTGCGGCATACAACCTTGCGGTCCAATACCAGATACTTTCTTGGAGCGTTCTGCTCAACCAACCCATCTTTGGAAAAGGCTTCTGCATAGTACTTTGCACTGCCGTCCAGAATAGGAACTTCCGGAGCGTCCAGTGTAATGAGTGCATTGTCTATTCCCATTCCGTAGAGAGCTCCCATAAGGTGTTCCAGAGTAAGAACCTTTACTCCGTCTTTATCCAATGTTGTTCCTCTGGAAGTTGCACTTACGTAATCCACGCAGGCCTCAACCAATGGCGCACTCTCGCCAAGGTCTGATCTTTTGAACTTTATGCCAAAGTTTGCAGGTGCCGGTTCTACCATCATGTGAACCTTGAGCCCAGTATGGAGCCCCTTTCCCTCAAACTCATATTTATGTTTAAGCGTGTGCTGGTTGGTATACATTAGCGTAGTGGTTTTAGTAATCGTACAAATATACTACTTTTTAGGTGGGTCTGCAAGATGTTTGAACATAACGTGGCAACGGAGGAAGCTGCGCATGTTAAAGGCAGGGATACCCTGGAGTCCTTTTTGGCCCTCAGCAGATGAGATGTTGCCAAAGATTCCGCTCTTGGCGTTAATCATAGTTCCGTCACCTATTGTAACGTGGCCGCTTATACCCACCTGACCTCCAAACTTGCAGTTCTTTCCAATCTTTGTACTGCCTGCAATACCGGTCTGAGCGGCAATAACCGTATTCTCTCCAACCTCAACATTGTGAGCAATTTGGATGAGGTTATCCAGTTTTACACCCTTCTTCACGATGGTTGAACCCATAGTGGCACGGTCTACCGTTGTATTGGAGCCTATCTCCACATCGTCCTCAATTACAACGTTTCCGGTCTGAGGAATCTTCTTGTAGGAGCCATCGGGCTGCGGAGCAAAGCCGAATCCGTCTGAACCTATAACCACGTTTGCGTGGAGTATGCAGTTGTTACCTACAATACAGCCGTCATAAATTTTTACACCCGGGTAGAGAATAACGTTCTCCCCAATTGTAACATCCTTACCTATATAGACTTGCGGATAAATCTGAGTACCGTTTCCTATCTTAGTCTTGGCGCCCACATAACTGAAACGTCCAACATAAACCCCCTTCCCTATTTTGCAAGAAAGCGCTCTGTATGAAAGAAATGCACGGCCGCTCTTCTTGCTTTTCTTAAGCGAGTTGAGCAAATCCAAAAGAACAGGCACTGCCTCGTATGCGTTTTCTACAACAATAATAGTTGGCTTAACAGGCTGTTCCGGAACAAGATTGCGGCTCACTATTACCACTCCGGCGTTTGACTGAAGAAGATAATGTGTATATTTTGGATTGGCCAAAAAACAGATATTGTGTGGTTTACCATACTCTATTTTCTGCACTGATGAGACCTTTACGGAAGGGTCCCCTATAATTTCACCGTTAAAATGCTGTGCAATAACTTCTGCTGATACTTCCATAACTTGTAATTTATGTACCTGCAAATTTAATAAATAATAGCCAAATTTGGATTTAAGAGATACTTTACATACTTTTGCACGCAGATAAGAGAGAGAGAAAGGGGACCCACAAGGCCCCTTCTTTTGTGCTCAAAGTTCAATTGAAAGTTAAAAAAGTTACAATATGGAAGGTTTAAATTTAGCACAGTTCTTTACCGAATTCAAAGAGGGTAAAGGAATTGACAGGGCAACACTTATGAGCGTTCTGGAGGATATCTTCAGAACCCAGCTAGCCAAGACATACGGCACTGCAGATAACTTTGACATTATCATCAACATAGACAAGGGAGACCTTCAGATCTGGCGTAACCGCAAGATTGTGGAGGAGGTAGAAGATCCTATGTTGGAGATTTCAAAGAAGGAGGTAGATCAGATTGAGCCGGATAACGATTTTGAGATTGGTGAGGATTATTCTGAGGAGGTTCCGCTAAAGAGCTTTGGAAGAAGAGCGGTTTTGAATCTGCGTCAGAACCTCTCCGGCAGAATTATGGATATAGACAAGGCCAACCTCTTTAACCGTTACAAAGATAAGATTGGAGAGATAGTAGTTGGAGAAGTTTATCAGGTTTGGAAGAAGGAAGTTTTGGTAAGAGACGAGGCTGATAACGAGCTCATACTCCCTAAGAGTGAGCAGATTCCGTCAGACTACTTCCGCAAGGGAGATTCCGTTAAGGCGGTGGTTGCAAAGGTTGAGATGAAAAACAACACCCCTTCTATCATCCTCTCCAGAACAGCAAGCGTATTCCTTGAGAGACTCTTTGAGCAGGAGGTTCCGGAGATTTTTGACGGTCTTATTACCATTAAGAAGATTGTAAGAATGCCGGGAGAGAGAGCAAAGGTTGCTGTTGAATCTTACGATGACAGAATTGATCCGGTAGGAGCATGCGTTGGAGTAAAGGGCAGCAGAATCCACGGCATAGTAAGAGAGCTCAGAAATGAGAACATTGATGTAATCAGCTGGACTTCAAATACTCAGCTACTCATTCAGAGAGCTCTTTCACCTGCAAAGATTACCACAATTAAAATTAACGAGGAGGAGGGCAAGGTGCTCATCACAATGGACTCTTCACAGGTTTCTCTTGCAGTTGGAAAGAACGGAAGCAACATCCGCCTTGCAGGAATGCTGGTAGGTATGGACATTGAAATCTTCCGCGATGTTCAGAGCAATGATGATGAGGACGTTCTTTTGAGCGCATTCAATGACGAGATAGACCAGTGGGTTATTGACGCTCTGAGAAACGTTGGCTTTGACACCGCAAAGGATGTGCTTTCACGTCCTACTGAGGAGATTATGGAGAGAGCGGACTTAGACCAGGAGACCGTGGAGGATGTTAAGAAGATCCTTCAGGCTGAGTTTGAGGACCCTATGGAAAATTAACAAGAAAAAAAACGGAGGTAAAGAATTTATATGGCAGGAATCAGAATTAAAAAAGTACTCACAGACTTCAACATTGGATTGAGCACCCTGGTCAACTTCCTGGAAAAGAAGGGAGTTGAGGTAGATGCCAACCCTAATGCAAAGTTGTCTGACGAGGTCTATGCGCTGGTGAGCAAAGAGTTCCAGACTCAGCAGCAGGTAAAGGAGGATGCCAAAAAGGTGGCTAAGCAGAATGAGAAGAAGATATCCGAGAGCAATAACAAATCATACGAGCTCAAGAAGGAAACATCTGCCGGTGAGAACTTTATAAAGACCTCCGTAGAAGAGAAGAACCCAACGGTTGTTGGAAAGATAGACCTCTCCAAGTTTGAGAAGAAGCCAAAGGCAGAAAAAGAGAAGGAGGAGAAAGTTGAAGAGAAACCTGTGGAGAAGAAACCGGAGCCGGTTGTAGAAGAGCCTAAGAAAGAGAGCGTTAAAGAGGAGGCTCCTAAGAAGGAGGAGAAGAAAGAGGTTAAGAAGGCAGAGGAGAAAAAAGAGGCTCCAAAGAAAGAGGAGAAGAAAGAGGAGAAGAAGCCAGAGGAAAAACCTATCGAGAAGAAAGCGGAAGCAAGCAACTTTATTGAGACAAAGGTTGAGCAGCTCCAAGGTCCTAAGGATACGGGACTTAGAATAGACATCTCCAAGCTGGAGAGCGGCAAGAAGAAGAGTCCGGAGAGAGGAAAGAGAGAGAGAATTGGAAAGCATACCAAAGAGAAGGTAGATATTAACAAGGAGACTCAG
>CAMHRD010000061.1 GCA_946187365.1 uncultured Bacteroidales bacterium | reverse complement strand
CAACAGGAGCTATTAAAGGAGGGGGCTATTAAGTACCGCCCTTCCGTTCTCTCTTTGGAGAAAACCGCCTACCCTATCTTTGGCAGATGGGCAAAGTTCATAAGGAAAAAAGGGGGATACGGGGAGCCTAAACGACGTATTAGAGTAAAACTTTTCTATTTTTACCTTCTGTTTGTGCTGTTTGTTCTCTCCCCGTTTGCGCAACTGGTCTTCCATTTGACCCGCCCGCTGCGCAACATAAAGAGTAATAAACTAAGAGACTGTAAATTATAAAAACAAGATACCTTTAATGGAAGTATATATAAACAAAGCGGCCAAGTTCTTCCCTAACAGCCCCGTATCTAATGATGATATGGAGAGTTATCTGGGTATGGTTAACGGTAAGCCGTCCAAGGCGCGCAGGATTGTCTTAATGCGTAACGGCATTAAGCAGAGATACTATGCCCTGGATAAGAACGGCAACGTTACCCACACCAACGCCCAGATGGCGGCCAATGCGGTTAAGGGTCTGTTAGACAAGAATTTCACCATAGATGACATAGACCTTCTCTCCTGCGGAACCTCCTCACCGGAGCAACTGGTTCCATCTCACGGAATTATGGTTCACGGTCTTCTTGGCGGCAGCCGCAATACAGAAGTTGTCTCCTTCTCCGGCTCCTGCTGCACCGGTGCAGACGCTCTTAAATACGCCTACATGGCCGTTAAGACCGGAGAGGCAAAAAAGGCTGTGGCCTCTGCCTCCGAGAGACTCTCATCCTGGATGAAAGCCTCCTATTTTCAGAAGGAATCTGAGCACCTCTCCTCTTTGGAAAACCAGCCTATTCTGGCCTTTGAAAAGGAGTTTCTACGATGGATGCTCTCAGACGGAGCCTTTGCGCTTCTACTTGAAAGTCAGCCAAATAAAGAGCAACTCTCACTTAAGATAGATTGGATTGAGATTACCTCCTTTGCCAACACCAAGCCTACCTGCATGTATGCCGGAGCAGACAAAACTGACGAGGGAGAACTCAAAGGATGGGCGGAATACCCTGAACAGGAGTGGCTTACAAAATCTCTCTTTGCAGTTAAGCAGGATACCCGCATGCTCTCTGAGCACATTGTAAGCTTAGGAATAGACTTCCTCCTTCAGCTTGCAAAGAAGCATAATTTTACTCCGGATGATGTTAACTGGTTCCTCCCTCACCTCTCATCTATGTTCTTTAAAGACAAGATCTTAAGCGAGACCCAAAAGCGCGGATTCTATATTGATGAAGAGAAGTGGTTTGTGAACCTTCCAAAAGTTGGCAACATAGCATCCGCCTCTGCATACGCAATGATTGAGGAGCTGCTCTACTCCGGAAAACTTAAGAAGGGAGAGAAGATTCTTGTTATGATACCGGAGAGCGCCCGCTTCTCCTACTGCTATTGCATGCTTACAGTCTGCTGATATTAAGAGTTCTATGAAGGTTAAGGATGTCCCACAGGATTTAAAGTACTACAAAGATACCATCGTGAGAGATGTAAACTATGCGGTGGATGAAAACGGTGAGTACAAGGCTGTGCTGAGCAGCGGTTGGGACCCTAAGACTGAGGCGCTTGATATGGCCTGGGATGAGATAAAAGAGAAGTGTGAAGAGATTGCAGAGAGGGTAAAAAGGGGAGAGAGTTCACCTCTGGAGTACCACCTTGCAAGGCACATAATGAGCGTTAAACTCATGGCCAAATATACCGGACTAAGAAGGCACACCATCCGTAAGCACCTTAAACCCAAGTTTTTCAATCAGCTGGATGAAGAGACTCTCAGTATCTATGCAAAGGCTCTCAGAATCTCAGTTGAAGAGTTAAAAACTCTACCGGAAAGTTAAGATGGAATTGAAGTTAGATCATAAACAGGCTGCCCATTGTGAGAACGGAACCGTTTCCGCCCTGCTCAGATACTATGGCATAAACCTCTCTGAGCCAATGGTGTTCGGCCTTGCAAGCGGCCTCTTCTTTACCCACCTTCCATTCATAAAACTGAGCGGAATGCCCCTTACCTCCTTCCGCACTTTTCCGGGCGTCTTCTTCAGCCGTATTACCAAACTGCTGGGAATCAAGAGAAAAACCAAGCGCTTCTTCAATCAGGAGAAGGCAATGAGTAAGCTGGATGAACTCCTGAATAAGGGAATTCCTGTAGGCTGCGTAGTGGGAATGTACTACCTGCCTTACGTTCCAATAGAGTACCGATTCCATTTTAACGGCCACAATATCTGCGTAATAGGGAAAGATGAGAAAACCGGAGATTACTCCGTTTTGGATTCCAACATCACACAGAAAGTGACCATTTCCCCTAAAGACCTTCAGACTGTGAGGTTTGCAAAGGGAGGCACCTACCCGCTTATGGGCCAGATGTATTGGATTGAGTCCGTTCCTAAGGAACTTCCGGATATGAGGACCCTCATTCTCAAATCCATACGTAAGACCTCCAAACTTATGGCCTTGACTCCCGTTCACATGGTGGGAGCCAAAGGCATCCTCTATCTCTCCAGAAGAATCCGCAAATGGGAGAAGAAAATGGGAAGAAGAAGGGCTCTTCTGAACCTTGCACAGATTGTACGCATGCTTGAGGAGATTGGAACCGGCGGTGCCGGCTTCCGTTTCATCTACGGAGCCTTCCTGCAGGAGGCCGCGCAAAAGACAGGCATTGAAGAGTTTAACGCCTTCTCTCAAAGAATGACAGAGATTGGAGATATGTGGAGAGATTTTGCCTACAAGATCTCCAGAATGTTCAAAAAGAGAAGCACGGAAGAGAACTATACCTTTGACCAGCTGGGAGATATGCTCCAGGCAATTGGGGAGAAAGAACTCGCTTTCTTTAAGGAACTTTACGCCGTTTCTAAACAATATCTGAGATAAGAAGATGGTGCAATTCTTCTTGAATATCTACGATTACCTTAAGAGAAAACGGAGCCTGTGCTTTGGGCTTCTGGCCGGCATAACCATACTTCTCATTGTTATGACCGCCGCCCTAAAGTACAATGAGAACATCTTCGATTTTCTCCCAATAAGCGGCAAGCAGCAGCGGGCAATGGCTCTCTACCAGGACATTACCGGCGGCCAAAGGGTACTTGCACTCTTTTCTGATGGGGAAGAGGAAAGAATCACCCAGGCCGTTGACACCTTTACAAACATCATTGCCTCATCCCATACAAAGCATATATGTGAGATGATGTCTCAGATAGACTTTGAAGAACTCTCAGGCATAACGGACTTTATCTACGGCAACATCCCGCTGATGCTCTCAGACTCCGACTACACTCACATAGAGCAGATTATCTCCTCACCGCAAGGCGTGGAAGAACAACTCTCCCAGGATGTTACAATGATGATGCTCCCCTCCACGGGCTTCATCTCCTCCAATATAAGCAAAGACCCCCTCAACATATTTTCATCTGTGATGGGCCGCTTGCAGGAGGCGCTCTCCTCAATGCCCGTGGAGTATGACAACGGATACATCTACACCCCAGGAAGAAAGTATGCCGTGGTGATGATGACCTCCCCTTACGGAGCAATGGAGTCTGCCAACAACAACCTGCTGGTCAACTATATAGACAGCGTGGCGCAGGAGACTTCTAAACTCTTTCCGGATGTTAAGATCTCCTTCACCGGAGCCCCCGTCATTGCAGTTGGCAACGCCGTCAGAATTAAAAAAGACAGCCAGTGGGCCGTATCAATAGCGGTAACGCTCATCATCTTTTTGCTCGTCTACTCCTTCCGCAAAACAAAGAACCTGCTCTTCATAGGAGTAACCATCCTCTTTGGCTGGCTCTTTGCAATGGGCTTTATATCAGTCATCCGCAGCGATGTCTCCCTTATAGTTTTAGGCATAGGCTCCGTCATAATTGGAATAGCCGTCAACTATCCGCTCCACTTTGTGGCTCACACGGAGAGTGCCGGCACAATGAGGCAACTTCTGAAGGAGATGGTACCTCCGCTTCTTATTGGCAACATCACAACCGTGGGCGCCTTTGCCGCACTGATGCCTCTCAACTCACCTGCACTCAGAGACCTCGGATTCTTTGCCGCCTTCATGCTCATTGGAACCATACTCTTTGTGCTGATCTTTTTGCCGCACCTTGTAAAGACCAGACAATCAGAGCAAACCGAACGGCTCTCCTTTGGCTGGCTCTCAACCGCCTCTCCGGAAAAACACCCTTGGCTTCTTTGGGTTACTCTAATTCTCACGATAGTTTTTGGCTGGTTCAGCACCGGTGTCTCCTTTGACACCAACTTTCAGAACATCAACTATATCTCCAAAGAGCAGAAGCAGCTTCTTGCAGACCTCAACGTATCTGCCGGTATATTAGACACTTCCAACCTTTACCTTGTGGCGGAGGGAGAGAGTTGGGATAAAGCCCTCTCTCAAAGAGCGGCCGTAACTCCGCTGTTGAACAGACTCAGAGAGGAGGGAAAGATAAAGGGTTACTCCAATGTAAATTCTCTGATTGGCTCTCAAAAAGAGCAGAAGGAGAGAATTAAAAAGTGGGAAGAGTTCTGGAGTGTAAACAAAGAGAAAACTCTGCATCTACTGAAAGAGAAGGCCCCGCAATACGGCTTTAACAGTGAGGCCTTTAGAGAGTTTGAAGAAATACTGAACAAGGAGTACACCTCTCTGAAATTTGAAGATTTTGCCTCACTGCGTTCACTGCTTCTTACCAGTTCCTTTGCAGAGGTTGAAGGACGATGCTGCGTGGTAGATAAGATTGAGGCAGATGGCAAAGATTTCTCATACATTGAGGATGCAATTAATGATGATCTGAAGGATAACGGTTATGCCTTTGACTTTGTTGGAATGAACAGCGCAATGGCCAACTCCCTTACCAATGATTTCAACTACATTGGATTTGCCTGCGGACTGATTGTGTTCATATTCCTCTGGCTCTCCTTTGGAAGGCTGGAACTCAGCCTGTTGGCCTTCCTCCCAATGGCTATGGGATGGATCTGGATTCTGGGAATTATGAGCCTGCTGGGAATGAGTTTCAACATAGTGAACGTCATTCTTGCAACATTCATTTTCGGACAGGGAGATGACTACACCATCTTCATAACAGAAGGATTAATAGACGAATACGCCTACCGTAAAAAGGTATTGGCTTCATTTAAGAACAGCATCATAATCTCCGCCCTCATCATGTTCATTGGAATGGGCTCTCTTATTATTGCCAAACACCCTGCTGTTCACTCACTTGCAGAGGTGACAATAATTGGAATGTTCTCCGTTGTCTTTATGGCCTGGATTGTTCCGCCTGCAATATTCAAATGGCTGGTAAGAACCAAAGCGGGCGTAAGACAAAACCCAATAACAATAGAACAGGTGCTCCGCACTATATTCTTCTACGTCACCTACCCGGTTCAGCGCCTCTTTAACACCGCTTACATCCCTGGTGTTAAACTGCTGATAGACAGCACCACAAAGGAAGCCCTCCGCTCCACCACATCAGACTCAAACAAACATACATTACTCAAGAAGTTTTTCTTAAAATCTATAAATCCTTCTTTGAATTTTACCCTTTACGGATTGGAGAACATCCAGCCAGACAAGCACTCTCTCATTGCCCGCGGAATGGTTGTCCTCAGCCAACGGCCAAAGAGGGAAATACTCAATACACACTTCTTCCATCACTATCTGATTTACAGATACATATACAAAGGCATCGGCCTTGAGCACGAGACAAAAAAGATGCTCAGAAAGTACAACGATTTCAGCAACTGGATAGATGGAGAGAAGCCTTATCAAACTCTCTCAGTTATTGGAGAGAGGCACGGCCAGTTCTCACTGATGTTTGCCCTTGTTCATCCGGAGATTGAGGTGCACTCCTTCTGCTACAGCGCAGATGATGCCGCACTTATTGAGACCGCTCTCTCTCAGATCTGTCTCAGCAACATTAACGTTCATCTTGTAGAGAATGAAAAAACTGCTGTGGAGAATGCAAAAAACCTCAACAGCAGTCTAATCTTTCAGAAATCCTCGGTTAAGCCGAGCCTCTTAAAGGCTTTAAGACAGGAACATACCAACCATAGAAGCGGAAACCAGCGCTACCAATGCAGCACCCAGCAGTGCACGCAAACCGTACTCTCCAAGTATGGATTGTTTGTTTGGTGCCATTCCTCCAACGCCTCCGATTATGATACCTATGGATGCAAAGTTTGCAAATCCGCAGAGTACGTATGTTGCCATAACTATAGACTTAGGAGAAGAGAATACGGAGTTCTGCAACATCTCTGTCAGTGAGCCGTAACCTATGAACTCGGTAAGGATGAGTTTCTCTCCCAACAGTCTGGCTACAAATGGAATATCTCCGCCAGGAACGCCAATCAGCCAGATAAGCGGTGAGAAGACGTATGAGAGTATACACTCCAGGGAGAGGTCTGTATATCTTCCGCCTGAGATATCTGCAATCCAACGGTCCATTGCAGGGAAACTTATGATGTTGAGAATGTAGTTTACTCCGGCAATAAGAGCGTAGAATACAAGCAGCATTGCGGCAACGTTTGCAGCAAGCTTCAATCCCTGAGTTGTTCCTATTGAGATGGCATCCAGCACGTTGTCTCCAAGTTTTTCTTTGGAAACTTCTACTGTGGTATCTATCTCTTCTGTCTGCGGTTTGAGAATCTTTGCCATTGCAATTGCACCAGGCGCCGCCATTACGGAGGCACTCAAAAGGTGCTTGGCAAACTCAACCGTCATTACCGGATCTCCGCACCCCAGCATTCCAATATATGCCGCCAGCACGCCTCCGCTCATTGTGGCCATACCGGATACCATAATGAGCATCAACTCACT
>CAMHRD010000060.1 GCA_946187365.1 uncultured Bacteroidales bacterium | reverse complement strand
AGCCAGGTATGAAGGGTTCTTGGCCTTAAAGTCCTCCAGAACTCCGTACTCCAGGTTGTCTGAATTGAAGAGGCACTTGACCGCAGTGTTACCGTAACCGCCTATGTACAAGTGATATTGAGACTCACGTGTCTTAATTACTCGCATAACTAAATAAAATATGAGCAGCGCCGCCGCAATAGACGCAATCACATAAAAAACTATTTTCCCAGACTTTTTCTTCATATATCGTTACAACCATCTTTTAGGGTTCAACTGTTGAAGGAACGTAGTACCCTCCCCTTCCATTGCATAATCCACACAACGGTTAAGGAAGCGGCTTAAATCTTTACAGTATTTAAACCTCTCAGAAACCCTCTTTGCAAGGTTGCCCGGAGCAAAAAGAAAGTTCTCAGACATATTGGAGCACACGCTTACCTCCTTGAGCTTTATAAGGTTACGCCACCCTTCATCCTCCACATTCTCATAACCTTTGGGCACTCTTCTGAGTGCATTGTATTGGAGTACAAATCCTTTGCATTTGTTAATTGCCTTAATCAGAGCGTCTCCGTTAACAGAAATCTCATCCCTTATGCTGGCAATTACCTTGGTCTCAGGCATATAAATGCCGGCATAGAGCATATTGCCGCCAAGGAAGTTATCGCTCTCCGGTGGTTCCATGTGAAAGTAGTAGCCCGAATACTGAGACTTTTTGCCGCCCTTCACAATGAAGCAGCCCATGTGGGTCTTGTAAGGAGTTTTGTCCGGAGAGAAGCGGATATCTCTGTAAATCCTGTAGGTACAGTCTGCTACAGAGAGTTTTCTTTGGCTGATGTATGGGTCCCAACGGCTTATCTCCTTAATCAGTTCCTCCGTAAAGTTGTCAAAGATCTCCTTTGCAGCCAGATACTCATCCTTGTGTGCCTCAAACCACTCCCTGTTGTTGTTCTTTGCCAACCGGGCCAAAAAGTTATAAACGTATTCCATAATTACTGCGTTTCCACAAAGATAACCATTTTCTATCAGTAAAAATTGAGTTTTTATCGGCAATGGGATTTTTAAGAGCGGTTATTGTGTAACTTGCAGAGCAATCAATGAAATTTTTAACTGTTTTATGAATATCAAGATTTTTATTAAGGCCGGAGCGCTTGCGTTGGTATTTGTCTGCGCAGAGCTGACTCAGGCCGTGGCTCAGGCTAGGCTGCTAACTCTGAAGGAGTGCACGGATTATGCCATTGAGAACAATATCTCGCTCTCTCAGAGCAGGTTGGATGAGCAGGATGCAGAAACGGATCTGCTGGCTGCAAGGGCAGGAATGCTGCCAAGCGTTTCGGCTTCTACCAACCAGGGAGTAAGCGGCAACTGGTTCAACAACTCTGCCACGCACAAGAACTCCTACAGCGGAAGTTACGGAGTATCTGCAAGTTGGACTCTTTACAACGGAGGCTCTGTCCGCAGGAACATTGAGCAGAAAGAGAACAGCCTGCAGATGAAACACCTTACTGTTGAGAAGAATACGCTCACTCTCAAAGAGACCATTGCACAGTATTATATTCAGGTGCTCTATGACAGAGAGAACATTAAGATGCGTGAGGAGGCGGCCAAAGTCTCTAAGGCTCAGTGGGAAAGAGGGCTGGAGTTTATGAAGGCCGGCAGCATGTCAAAGGCAGACTGCGCCAAACTGGAGAGCCAGCATACCTCAGACCTCTATATGGTAACGCAGGCCAAGAGCCAGTATGACTCAGATCTTCTGAAACTTAAGAGTACAATAAGACTGCAGCGTGAACTGGTGGATATTGTAATACCGGAGGTGGGAGAGGAGAGAGTGCTGGAGATTATTCCAAATATGGAGAGCGTATTTGAAAAGGCCAAGGAGATACGTCCGGAGGTGCAGCTGGGTAAACTCTCAGTTGCCAACAGCGAGCTTGCACTGGCCTCTGCAAGAGGAGCTTACGGACCAAAGATTTCACTGGGTGCCAACACCGGAACCAACAATATGAGCGGTACTAACACCTCCTTTGGTAGGCAACTTAAGACCAACTGGTCCAACAGCGCATCCATCTCATTGTCTATTCCAATCTATAGCCAGCGTCAGAACCGCAGTGCTGTGGAGAAGGCCCGTAACAACGTGGAATACACCCGTTTATCTGCCCAGCAGAATGAGGATGATATGTACACCAAGATAGAGACACTATATCTGAATGCCGTTAACTATCAGCAGCAGTACATCTCCGCAAAGAAATCATTTGAGAGTGCAAAGGAGAGCTACCGCCTTGTGAACGAGCAGTTTGAGTTGGGTATGAAGAACATAGTGGAACTGGAGCAGGAGAAGAGTACCTACCTTAACGCAGAACTCTCACTGGCTCAGGCAAAATATATGACGCTCTACAGCCTTCAGGTTCTGAAATTCTACACAGGAGAGGAGATAGAGATCTAAGAGATAGAGATCTTCAACAGAACTGAGAGATTAAGTTTTAAAAGTTAGAAAATCAAAAAAATAAGAGATATGAAAAAGAAGTACATCTGGATTACGGTTATTGCAATCCTCTGTCTTATAGGGTTGTGGCAGTATTTAGGCAACAAAAAGGAGAAGACCAAGATTGCCTTTAAGACAACTAAAGTGGTACGCGGAGACATCTCCACCTACGTTACTGCAACCGGTACAATTGAGCCGGTGGTGAAGGTGGAAGTTGGTACTCAGGTATCAGGCATTGTGAAGAAACTTTATGTGGATTATAACAGCAAAGTGAAGAAGGGTCAGGTGATTGCAGAGCTGGACAAGACCAACCTTGAGAGCGAGTACCAGAGCCAGAAGAGCAACCTTGCAAAGGCTCAGAGCGATTACAACTATCAGCTCTCCAACTTCAATAGAATGAAGACCTTGCATGAGAAGGGCCTCATTGCGGATAACGAGTTTGAGCAGGCACAGGACACCTATCAGGCGGCAGTAAGCTCCCTCTCTGTTGCCCGCCAGAATCTGCAGAAGGCTCAGACAAACCTCTCATACGCAACCATTACCTCCCCGATGGATGGCGTAGTGCTCAGTAAGAGCGTGGAGGAGGGCCAGACCGTTGCAGCCAGCTTCTCCACCCCTACCCTCTTCTACATTGCAAACAACCTAACTCAGATGAGAGTGATAGCCTCTGTAGATGAGGCAGATATAGGCTATGTGGCAGACGGCCAGAGAGTGGAGTTCACTGTGGACGCTTACGTTGGAGAGACCTTCAACGGTACCGTTACACAGGTTCGTCAGAACGCCACAACTACCAACAACGTTGTAACTTACGAGGTTGTAGTAGATGCTCCTAATCCTGACTTGAAACTTAAACCTGGCCTTACCGCCAACATCACAATCTACACAAAAGAGAGCCACGGCGTGCTTACAGTTCCTCCTAAGGCTCTGAAGTTCAACCCTGCCCAGTATGACGGAGTTCAGGGCTACTCAGTAGATGAGGCCAGTAAGAAGTACACTATGGGAGCCAAAGGTCCAAAGGTGTTATGGAAGCTTAACGGCAAGAGGTTCTCTGCAGTAGAAGTAACTGTCGGGATGGCAAGTAAGGTTGCCACAGAGATAGTAAGCGGCGTTAATGAGGGAGATGTTGTGGTACTGGAGATGAATGCAAATGCAGCAGAGGCATTCCCGCAAATGGGTGGAAATGAGGGCAATTCTCCGTTTATGCCTAAGGGGCCGGGAAGCAACAGAAAACCTGGCGGTAACCAACAAAGACCATCCAGATAGAGTTATGGAAGATAACGGAAAAAAGAAGGTAATCAGCCTGAAAGATATTCGCAGAGACTTCATCGTAGGCTCTGAGACTGTGCATGCGCTGCGCGGAGTGAGCTTTGATATCTACGAGGGTGAGTTTGTGACAATCATGGGAAAGAGCGGTAGCGGTAAATCTACGCTGCTCAACACCTTAGGTTGCCTGGATACCCCTACCTCCGGAGAGTATTACCTGGATGGAATCTCTGTGCGTAAGATGAGTAAGAACGAGCGGGCGGTTCTGCGTAACATTAAGATTGGATTCGTTTTCCAGTCTTACAATCTGTTGGCAAAGACCACAGCCATTGAAAATGTGGAACTTCCGCTTATGTACAACCCTAAGGTAAGTTCGGAGCAGAGAAAGCAGGCGGCTATTGAATCCCTTAAGATGGTGGGACTTGGAGACCGTCTCTACCATAAGAGCAACCAGATGTCCGGAGGTCAGATGCAGAGAGTTGCTATTGCCCGTGCGCTGGTTAACAACCCTGCGGTGATTCTTGCAGACGAGGCAACGGGAAACCTGGATACCAGAACCTCCTTTGAGATTCTGGTGCTCTTCCAAAAGCTTCACGCAGAGGGCAAAACAATCATTTTTGTAACACACAACCCGGAGATTTTGCAGTACAGCCAGAGGAACATTACTCTTGCAGACGGTAAGGTTAAGGAGGATGTTTACAACACCAACATCCTGAGCGCTGCAGATGCACTGGCCGCTCTTCCGGTAAACGAGGAGGATTGAGATGAACTGGACAAATTTATTTAAGATAGCCCTTAAGGCCATAGCCAACAATAAACTACGCACCTTCCTCACTATGTTGGGCATCATCATTGGTGTTGCATCTGTCATCACAATGCTGGCCATTGGACACGGATCTAAGCAGAGCATTCAGAGTCAGATTTCCAAGATGGGAAGTAATATGATTATGATTATGCCGGGTGCGGAAAGACGTGGAGGAGTACGTATGGGTGGCTCAGATATGCAGACTCTTAAGTTATCTGACTACCAGTCTCTTAAAGATGAGTGCACATACATTGCAGCCATCTCCCCTAGCGTATCCGCCAGCGGACAGTTGATCTTTGGAGGCAACAACTACTCCTCTCAGATTAGCGGAGTTTCTCAGGGATATCTTACCATCCGTCAGTTAGATATTGATGACGGTGAGATGTTTGACGATAACGATATTGCAACAAGCGCAAAGGTCTGCGTAATTGGAACCACCATTGCCAAGAATCTTTTCACAGCGGGAGAGGAGCCCGTTGGTCAGATAATCCGATTTAAGAACATTCCGTTTACCGTTATAGGAGTCCTTAAATCAAAAGGTTACAACACTATGGGACAGGACCAGGACGATGTTGTCCTTGCTCCGTTTACAACCGTAATGAAGAGAATCAACTCTGTGAATTATCTTCAGATGATTTACGCCTCTGCTATTACGGAAGATCAGACAGAGCAGGCAATAGATGAGATTTCAGATATTCTGCGTACAAACCATAAGATCCAGGATGGGCAGCCGGACAATTTTAACGTCCGCAGCCAGGAGGAACTCTCATCCATGATGACCTCAACCACCTCACTTATGACCATCCTGCTTGCCTGTGTAGCAGGTATTTCCTTGGTTGTGGGAGGTATTGGTATTATGAACATTATGTTTGTTTCCGTGACGGAGAGAACCAAGGAGATTGGCTTAAGAATGAGTGTGGGAGCACGTGGAAAAGATATACTTACGCAGTTCCTAATTGAGGCAATTATGATCTCCATAACCGGCGGTGTAATAGGCGTTTTGGTGGGCATACTGGCGGCTTACGGAGTGAAGTTCTTTGCCGGCTGGCCAATTGCAATTCAACCAATAAGTGTAGTGATGAGCTTTGCAGTCTGCTCAATTACAGGTATTTTCTTTGGATGGTATCCTGCAAAGAAGGCCGCAAACTTAGACCCAATTGAGGCAATCAGATATGAGTAGAAAAATTCACATAAGCATATTTATTCAGATTGCGGTCTGGGTGCTGGTGTTTCTCTTCCCGCTCTTATTCATTGGAAGAGAGTCAGATAGCATGATCTCTCTTCCGCGTTATTTGCGTGCCTGCATACTGCCTCTCTCATTTATGATACTCTTCTACGTGAGCACCCTTTGGTTAATTCCAAAGTATCTCTTCCCAAAGAAGTATGTGAAGTTCATAGTCATAGAGTTTGTGCTGGCCGTTGCGCTTGTTGCCGGTAACTACGTGTGGCACAAGAAGATGATCCGTCCCCAGATGGAGGCCGACAGGGCTGCAGCATCCATCACTGCCCCGAGCACTGCCACTCCGAACACTGTTGCTGTGCCCGCCGGTGTTGCACCATCTGGCAACGCTCCTTCTGCTACTGTCCGCAGAGGTCCATCCCCTGTGGTCTTCTTTATAAGGGACTTTACCTCAATGGCCTTTGTCATTGCAATAGCCTGCCTGGTAATGATGTGGAGCCGCTATCTGCGCATTGAGAAATCCCTCCAGCAGGCGGAGGAGCAGAAGACCAAGGCCGAGCTGGATAACCTTAAGAATCAGATAAATCCGCACTTTCTGCTAAACACCCTCAACAACATCTACGCCCTAATTGCCATCAATCAGGACAAGGCGCAGGAGGCAGTCCATCAACTCAGCCGCCTGCTCCGCCATCTCCTCTATGAGAACCAGGACAATTTTATATCAGCCTCAAAAGAGGTGGAGTTCCTAAAGGAGTACGTGAACCTAATGAAGCTGCGCCTTTCCCCAAACTGCAAGGTCACTTTCAACAGCACAATTGCGGAGGATGAGAATGTCAAAATTGCGCCGCTGCTTCTTATCTCACTGGTAGAGAACGCCTTCAAGCACGGAGTCTCCCCTGTTAAGGATAGCTTTATCTCGATAGATATCTCACAAGACCCCTCTGCCATCACCTGCCTAATTGAGAACAGTTATTTCCCTAAAGGGGCGGAGGATAAATCGGGCAGCGGAATTGGGCTTTCACAGGTGCAGTCCCGCCTGGATCTTCTTTACAAAGGCAAATACACTTGGGAAAAGGGAGTTACAGAGGATAATGTTTACCGCTCGCTCCTTAAACTCTATTTTTAGTAAATTTGCGTATGCAGATCAGGTGCCTTATAGTTGATGACGAGCCTTTTGCGGTGGAACTCCTTAAGAGTTACGCTGCCCGGTGCGGCTTTATAACTCTGGTTGCC
>CAMHRD010000059.1 GCA_946187365.1 uncultured Bacteroidales bacterium | reverse complement strand
CACAACACTAAGCATACGCCTTCCAAAAATCTTAGAGTCAGCCTCTTCTTCACTTCTTACTCCCTTGTAGTAGAGAGCAAAAGGGGCATCTGCACACTCCCTTAAAAGAGGTGGATAAAAAGAAGAAGTTATGGGGATAATCTTAACTCCCTTCTTCTCATACCATTCCGCCTCCCGCTTTGCCCAATCTACTATCTCTTTGGAGAAGAGTTCTGCGGCAAGCTCTTCCCCCTTCTCCTTTCCAAGTGTCTCTGTTACAAGGGATTTTCCGTCCAAAAGCAATCCTTCCAGACCATCCTCTCCGCCCCCATTTTCTGCGGAGGCCTCCAAAAGTCTGCGGCCGGTTAAGGGGTGGTTTATAAGCAACCGGCTCATTGCACATATCAACGCATCTTTTCTCACGTCCAAAAAAATTAACGGCGGCAAGATAATCATCCGCCGCCGTAACCGGTTACCATTGGGTACATTTGACCCAAAAAGTTTTTATCCTCCTGATTCTTTGTAGATTGTAACGTTTCCTTAAACTATCAGCATTGCATCTCCGTAAACGCCAAATTTGTAGATATCCTTGGCGTCCTTTCCGTGCATTGCCTGCTTGTAAGCAGCCATAACCTTCTGATATCCACCAAATGCCGCCTGGCACATAAGCATAGTGGAGAGAGGATGGTGGAAGTTTGTTACAAGAGCATCTGCAATTTTAAAGTCGTAAGGAGGGAAGATGAACTTGTTGGTCCAACCGTCAAAAGGCTTAACCCTGTTGGTGGTTGTTACCGGAGTTTCCAAAGCTCTTGCAACGGTAATACCAATAGCAAATACCTTGTGACCCGCATCCTTAGCCTTGTTAATCTTCTCCGCACTCTCCTCAGAGATTATCATTCTCTCTGAGCCCATCTTGTGCTTGGAAAGATCCTCAACGTCCACTCCGCCAAAGTGGCTGAGTCCTACGTGAGAGGTAATGAAGGTGTAATCTACACCCTTAATCTCCATTCTCTTAAAGAGTTCACGGCTAAAGTGCAATCCTGCAGCAGGTGCAGAAACGGCACCCTCGTGTTTTGCAAAGATTGTGTTAAAGTTCTCAATATCAGACTCGTTAGGGTGCAGACGAATCTCCTTTGGAATTGGGAACTCACCAACGCTGAATAGAGTGTTGCGGAAATCCTCATAACTGCCGTCATAGAGGAAACGCAGGGTTCTTCCTCTGGAGGTTGTATTGTCTATAACCTCAGCCACAAGAGCCTCATCCTCACCAAAATAGAGCTTGTTGCCTATTCTAATTTTACGGGCCGGATCTACAAGCACGTCCCAAAGACGCTGCTCTCTGTTAAGTTCTCTGAGGAGTGATACCTCAATATCCGCTCCCGTCTTCTCTTTCTTACCGTGGAGACGTGCAGGAAATACCTTAGTGTCATTCAAAACAAAGATATCTCCCTCACGGGCGTAATCCAAGATATTCTTAAATAGTTTGTTCTCAATTTTACCTGAGATTCTGCGCATTACCATAAGTTTACACTCATCTCTGAAGCGAGGAGGTTCTTTGGCAATCAGTTCCGTTCTAAACGGAAATTTAAACTGTGATAACTTCATAAATAACGCTTTTGTACGTGTTGCCCATACACGATAGGCAAATTATTATACGTAGTACAAGGGAAAAAGTTACAAAAAAGTATAATTAATTAGAATTTGAAGAACTCTTTCAGATTGATGGCATCCTCCACTCTGAAGCCGCCGGAGGCCGTTCTTCTGAGTGCAGACATAAAGGCACCGCTGCCCAGCGCCAAACCAAAATCCCTGGCAACCGAACGGATGTAAGTTCCCTTACTGCACTCAATCCTCACAACCGCTCTTGGCAGTGCGTTTATCTGTTCCGGCGTAAGCAGCGAGTTTTCAGTGTATAACGGAAGGGGATTATCCTCCTGGCTTGCAATACGTTTCTTCACCATAAAGGTATTATGCTCAGCATCACATCCATACGAAGGTCTTTCCAAACCCCAGTCTCCGTCAGAATCCAAAAGTTCTGTAGCGTAAATTTTAATTGGGGAGGGTTTTAGTTCAACCTCCTCTCCGTGGCGGGCAAGAAAGTATGAACGGGTACCGTTAACATACTTTGCAGAGAAGACGGGAGGGAGTTGCTCTGTCTGTGCGGTTAACTGAGCAACAGCACTTTGCAAACTATCGGGAGTAATATGGTCTGTTGGATAAAGTGCATCTATCGGATGTTCACGGTCAAAGGAGGGGGTGGTTGCACCCAGAGTGAACTCTGCAATGTACTCCTTCTTTTCTGCCTGCAGTGCCTCTGAAAGTTTAGTGGCTTTGCCAACGCAGATTATCAGAAGGCCGGTTGCAAGAGGATCCAGAGTTCCGGCGTGCCCTATCTTTATATTCTTGGTACCAAAGTAGTTGCGAAGGGCATACTTTATTTTGCGGACAACGTCAGAAGAGGTCCACTTGTATGGCTTGTCCACAGGAAAGATTATACCCTGAGGGTAAGCCGCAAGATCTCTCTCCAGCTTTGCCGTGCAGTGCTTATCTATTACAACAGGCTGTATTATTGGCATACAGGAATCTTGTCAATTCTTCTTTGGTGGCGGCCGCCTTCAAAAGAGGCGTTGATGTAGGCCTTTACAATCTCCTCAGCCTCAGCCTCTGATATAAACCTTGCAGGAAGAGAGAGAATGTTGGCGTTGTTGTGCTGCTTTGCCAAGGCTCCGAGTTCCGGAGTCCAGCAGAGGGCAGCGCGTACTCCCTGGTGTTTGTTCAAAGTCATAGTGATGCCGTTGCCGCTTCCGCACATTGCAACACCAAAATCAACATCCTTGTTCTCCACTGCAAATGCCAATGGATGAGCGGTATCCGGGTAATCCATACTCTCCTCTGAGTGAGTTCCAAAATCTTTAATCTTGTAACCCATCTTCTCCAGGAAAGGTTTGAGGTGTTCCTTAAGTTTGTAACCGGCGTGGTCAGACGCCATTCCTATTATCACTTTCTTTGCCATATCTTTTCTCTATTTCTTAATTTCCTCTGGCTCTTCCTCTTTCACGCCCTCCAGCTCCTTAACCTTATCTACAAGGTTGTCTATCTTAAGAACGTATGGGTAGAAGGCGTCATCCTTCATTGCAGAGTAGCGGCCAATGAGTCCTTTAAGCTGCTGAAGCACAATGAATCCGCTCTGCTCCCACTCATCACCCTTAGGGCGTACTCCCTCAGATGCGGCATAGAGAAGGAACTGGTGCTGCAGATGTTCGCTGTTGAAAATAACTTCCAAATCCTCCAGAGATTTTGCAGTGTCAAGAGCGGCTCTGTTTAGATCTGCAAAGTGAGATGAGAACTTCATTAGCAGGCTCTTGCGGTTCACTTTAATGAGAAAGTCCGTTACTCCCACGGTATCTATCGGGACAAATACATCCGGCATAATGCCACCGCCGCCGTAAACGGTACGGCCTGCAACAGTCTTGTATTTGAGGGAGTCGTTCAGCTTTATCGAGTCTGCGCTGCGCATCTCTCCTCTCTGGTATCTGCCAAGTATATCGTAGTTATAATCCGGCGTATACGGCTTTTGAATGCATCTTCCGGATGGGGTGTAGAAGCGGGCAACGGTGAGGCGTATTCCGCTGCTGTCTGAGAAACGGATTGGCTCCTGAACCAACCCCTTTCCAAATGAACGGCGGCCTACAATGGTTCCGCGGTCGTTGTCCTGAATTGCACCGGCAACTATCTCAGAAGATGATGCAGAAGACTCATTTATAGCAACATAAAGTTTAACATCTTTAAGCCTTCCGGTTCCTCTTGCCTTATAGTCCTCTTTCTTACGCATTCTTCCCTGCATATAGACAACCATATCTCCCTTCTTTAGGAACTCGTTGGAGATAAGAACTGCCTGCTCCATAAAGCCGCCCGGGTTGTCTCTCAAATCCAACAGCAGAGTTGTCATTCCCTGAGCCCTAAGTTCAAGGGCCGCCTTTAAGAACTCCAAATGCGTTGTAAGCGAGAAGGTTGAAAGCTTAATGTAACCCAGAGTAGGAGTAAGCATCAGAGCGGCATCAAGACTGTTGATTGGAATTACTCCTCTTGTAATCTCAAACGGAATAAGTTCGTTCACTCCGTTTCTCTGAATCTCCACGGAAACCTTTGTGTCTCTTGGTCCTCTGAGCAGTCTTATAAGAGAGTCCTGAGGTAGGTTTACACCGGCAACCGTTCTCTCATCTACCTTTATGATACGGTCTCCGCTGTGAAGTCCGGCACGGCTGGAAGGGCCACCCGGTATTACGCTCACTACCACCGCAGTATCATTAGGAACGTTAAACTCAATACCAATGCCGGAGAAGTTGCCAATCAAAGACTCGTCTGCTCTCTGGAGGTCTGTTGGAGGAAGATAAACGGAGTGAGGATCCAAACTCTCCAGCAGTGAAGGAATGGCCTTCTCAATTATCTGCTTATAACTGATGGTATCTACATAGTTTTTCTCAATCTGGTCAATCACCAGCATAAGCTTGCTCCACTTAGCGTTATCTCCTGTAGGAATGGGCTTTACTCTTGAGCATCTTCTGGCGTGACCCAGAAGAAATGCAGCAAGAAGCAATATCAAGAACCCCTTAAACCAGGGATTGTCTAACAGTTCCTTTAATTTCTGAGGCATTGTATCCTTCTGATTATATGTTTATTCCTTCTCTTTAAGCTCTTTCTCCAGCTCTGCAATCTTATCTTTGTCTATCTGCTCAACCTCAATACCGGCACGCTTTAAAAGTTTGATACCGTCATCCAAACGGTAAGCGTCTCTGTAGACCACTCTGCGTATTCCGCTCTGAATGATGAGTTTGGAGCACTCCATACAAGGAGAGGCTGTAATGTAGAGCGTAGCCCCTTCTGAAGAGTTGTTGCTCTTTGCAACCTTTGTAATTGCATTTGCCTCTGCATGAAGAACGTACGGCTTTGTAACACCGTTCTCATCTTCACATACGTTTTCAAATCCCGATGGTGTTCCGTTGTAACCGTCAGATATAATCATACGGTCTTTTACCAGCAGCGCACCAACCTGCAGACGTTTGCTGTATGAGTTTCTGGCCCAAACACCGGCCATCTGAAGATAACTTAAATCAAACTGTAACTGTTTATCCATTTTACTCTCCTTCAGTTAGTTCTGATATATGTAACGTTTGATGCTTCTCTTAGGTGTCTTCTCAAACTCCTCAGGCATAATCCTTACGTCAGATATCTTTGAGTAGTTAGGCATCTCCTCGTTAACTATTGCCATATTCTCCTTCATCTTTGCAAGAATCATCTCCTGGGTGGTAAGCCCCTCGTTCATTGCAGACTCAATATCGGGATAAATCAGAGCCACAAGTTTGCCGTCATCTTCAATAACCAGTGACTCAACAACATACGGCATATTGTTTATAACGCTCTCAATCTCCTCAGGGTAAATGTTCTGTCCGCTAGGACCAAGAATCATGCTCTTGCTTCTGCCCTTTATGTAAAGATATCCGTCAGAATCTACAAGTCCCAAATCTCCGGTCCTCATCCATCCGTCATCTGTAAATGACTCTTTTGTAGCCTGTTCGTTCTTGTAGTATCCGAGCATTGTGTTGTCTCCCTTAACGTGAATCTCTCCCGGAATCTTCATAGGATCATCAGAGTCTATTCTTATCTCCATTCTTGGAGCAGCCTTTCCGCAGGAACCAACCTTCTTCTCCTTCCAGTCTGCGTAAGCAATGATAGGAGCGCACTCTGTCATTCCGTAACCAACTGTATATCTGAATCCTATAGAATTGAAGAAACTGTCTGCATCTTTGTTGAATGCAGCACCTCCAATGATAACCTCTTCAAACTCTCCGCCGAATGAGTTGGTAAGAGTATCGTTAATCTGTGTCTTAATCTTTTTATCTGCGATAGGTAAACGCAACAGGAATCTTACGCCCGGAGTTTTGAGGAACGGCTGCAGACGGTTCTTGTAAATCTTCTCAATTACCAGAGGAACGGAGATGATAATCTTTGGCTTTATCTCCTCAAAGGCCTTAACTATTACGCTAGGGCTCGGAACTCTTGTAAGGAAGTGAACGTGAGCACCTACGCAGAATTCATAGAGGAACTCAAACATCATTCCGTACATGTGGGCCGTAGGAAGAATGGATACTACATTAGAGCCATCCTTAACCTGTGGCATCACCTCAGCTGCAAAGAGAACATTGGAGAGGATTGCTCTGTAAGGAATCATAACTCCCTTGGAGAATCCGCTGGTTCCGCTGGTGTAGTTAATCATTGCAAGTTCATCTCTGCTGCTCTCCTCCTCATAGCAGATACTCTCCTGTTTGAAACTCTTTGGGAACTTCTTTCCAAAGAGTTCGTTCAGGTGCTCCATAGCCTTATAGCCATTGGTATCTTTTGTCTGAACCAGAGAGAAATCGTCCAGCAGGATGGTTGCACTCAGCTTTGGCATGTGAGTCAGCGTTACTCCCTCAAGGATAGCACTTCCTGCAAAGAATATCTTACTGTCTGAGTGGTTTACAATATGCTCTATGCTGCTTGGTTTGAACTCGTGCAAGATAGGAACCGGAACCGCTCCGTATGTAAGACAGGCCAGAAATACTACAGCCCAGTTTGCCTGGTTTCTGGAGCAGATTGCAATCTTGTCTCCCCTCTTAACCCCCACCTCTTCTAAGACAATGTGAATCTTTGCAATTCTACGGGCCACATCTCTGTAGTAGAGAGTGATTCCTTTGTAATCCGAGAGAGCCGGAAGATCCCAATTGTGCTTAATGCTCTCCTCAATAATCTTGTTTACCGAATCGGAATTATATATCATTGTAATAGGTTTTAGTTTCTGTTAATTAAATACTTGCATTGCACAAAGACCGGCATAGATTCCGCCCTTTGCGGTAAGCTGGTCATGGTTGCCCTCCTCAACAATCTCTCCCTCCTTGAGAACAATAATATCGTCTGCATAT